>JBGPLJ010000010.1:0-27369 GCA_041486385.1 Steroidobacteraceae bacterium | reverse complement strand
CGTGACGGTGACCAATCCAGCCGCGGGCGTCGACGTTCGCGTGACCGGCTATCGGGCGAACTACTGATGGACCGCAAGACCCACGATCCGATTGCCAGGCTCGCATGCCGCTGCGGGCAACGCGGCTTCACGCTCATCGAGCTCGTCATCACGATCACCCTGACCATGATCATTGCGGGCATCTCGACCTTTCTCATTTCGGGTCCAGTGCGCGCCTACGCGGATCAGGCACGCCGGTCAGAACTCGTGGCTGCGGCGGACAGCGCGCTCCTCAACATCGCCCGCGATGTGCGGCGCGCGCTGCCGAACAGCACGCGCGTTGCCACGACCGCCTCGACGGCGGCGCTCGAAATGCTGTCCTCGGTCGACGCCGTCCGCTATCGCGCGAGCGGCGCACTCGGCGCACCGGCGCTCGAGCTCGATTTTGCGACGCCCGACGGCAGCTTCTCGACGCTCGGCAAGTTCACGCACGTCACGCACCCGTTCACATCGACCGCGCGCTATCTGTCGGTCTACAACATCGGTATCAGCGGCGCCGATGCCTACGAGCTCGCGAACGTGATGACACCCGCGGGCACGACCATCACGATCACCGATGGCGCCAATGCCGGCGAAGACGTCGTGGCCATGGCGCCGGGCTTCAAGTTTGCGTATGGGTCGCCGGCCAAGCGCGTCTATCTGGTCGACGGTCCGATTACCTATCTCTGCGATCTTGCGGAGGGTACGCTGCGGCGCTTTTCCGGCTACAGCATCGCAGCGAGCCAGAGCGCACGCGATACCACAGCGGAACTCACGGCGGCGGGCGCGCAGAACGCGTTGCTCGCGCGTAACGTCACCGCCTGCGCATTCACCTACGCGCCCGGCACTTCGCAGCGCGCGGGTCTCGTCACCGCGACGCTCACGGTCTCGAAGTCTGGCGAGATGGTGCGCCTGCTGCACCAGGTGCACGTGGAGAACGCGCCATGACGGCTCCTCGCATGCGCACCACGGTTTTCGCGCTGCTCTCGTTCTGTGCACTCATGACCTGGCCGCCGCACGCTCACGCGATTGCGCCGCCCGGGCAATGGTGGAATACGAGTTACACGCAACGGATCCGCGTGAGCGTGACGACAACGACCAGCATCGTGACGGGCTATTCGGTTGACGTTGCCTTGAATCACGCAGGCTTCGTAACCGCAGGCGATTCACTCGCCAGTGGTAATGACGTGCGCATCGTCTACTGGAATGGCGCCGCGTGGACCGAGCTTGACCGCGTGCTCGACTATGCGAGCAGCTGGAACAGCGCGACCACCACGATCTGGTTCAAGACGCAGGCGGCGATTGGCACGAACACATTCGACGACAACTACTACATCTACTACGGCAACTCTGGCGCGGGCACTCCCCCCGCAAACGCCGACAATATTTTTCTCATGTACGACGATTTCACGGGCTCGACACTCGACGCCAGCAAGTGGCAGACGCTGCGCGGGTCAACCACCGTGGCCGGCGGTCAGATGACGGTGAACGTGAACACGACCGTTTGGGCGACGAACACGTATGCGATCGGCACCGGGACACGCTGGGAATCACGCCTTCGCAATACCGCCGTCAATGCGGCCAATCTCAGCTATTGGGGCGCTAACGACGCCGACGCACAGACGGGCAGTTGGTTCACCTTTCGGGCGACCAACGCGCAGAACCAGGCGCGCAGCCGCGCTGCCGGCGGCACGACATTCAGCACGAACTACACACCGGTGAATCCCACGAGTTTTCAGGTGTACACGGTCGACCGCCTTGGCACGGCGCAGCTCGATTTCGCGGTCAACGGCACGGTCGTTGTGTCCACAGCGACCTCGGTGCCGACTATTGGCCTGCGGGTATATCTGGATGACACATCCAATTCGCAGCAGCAGATCTACGACTGGGTGCGCATTCGCTACTTCGTGAGCGCAGAACCGGCGGCCAGCCTGAACGCCGTCGAATCCTATGGACCGCTCGCCTGGTGGGAATTCGACGAGACGACCTGGACCAACACGGCCAATCAGGTGCTCGATGCGAGCGGCAACGGCCACACGCTGACGCCGTTCAACGGGCCGGTGACGGCGGCGGCGACTGCGGCGCTCACCGGTTCTCCAGGGACTTGCCGCTACGGCGTGTTCGACGGTACGAACGATTATCTCGAGTCGGCCGATGACGGCACCTTCGATCTGACGGACGCCGTATCGGCGACCGCGTGGATCTATCTGAATGCGGCGCCTTCGGCGGACATCAAGTCGGTCCTGTCGAAGGACAATAACTTCGAGTTTCATGTCGACACCAACAGCCAGCTCTACTGGTGGTGGAACGGCGGCACCCAGCAACTGACGACAACGGGCACACCGATCCCGGCCGGGCAGTGGGTACACGTGGCCATTGCCTACCAGTCCGGTAACCAGAAGATCTATATCAATGGTGTGCAGCGCGCCACGCTCGCGCTGACGGGAACACTGTCGCTGAATAATCTGCCGTTTCAGATCGGTCAGGACCAGGGCCTGGCGCCGCGTTTCTGGAACGGCCGCATCGACGAGGTGCGCATCTACAATCGCGCGCTGTCGCAGAGCGAAGTGCAGACGATCATGAACGCGACGCATCCCTGCGTCGGACTTGGCGTCGATCATTTCGTGATTACTCACGACGGCTACGCCATCTACTGTCTGCCGGAAAACATCACCGTGAGCCTGCGCGACGCGGCGAACAACGCCTACAGCAGCTACACGCAGCAGATCACGCTCGATACCCAGACGGGCAAGGGCACATGGACGCTGGTAAGCGGCGGCGGCACGCTGGTCGACAGCACACCGAATGACGGCATCGCAACCTATATCTGGGCGACAGGGCAGTCCTCGGCCACCTTCGCGCTGAGCTACAAGGAAGGCGCAACGCCGATCAACATCAAGGTGTATCAGACGAGCGACGCGACGCTGCACGACGACGATACCGAGGGCACGCTCACCTGGTCGGCGAGCGCCTTCACCGTGACGTCGAGTGCCATGTCGAATCCACCCGGAAGCATCCCGGCGTTTGCATCTCCGCAGACAGCGGGCAGCAACTTTCAGGTCTATATCACGGCTTACGGCACCACACCGACGGACTCCCAGTGTGGAGTCATCGAGACGTACACCGGGGCAAAGTCACTCAAGTTCTGGTCGACCTACGGCAACCCGTCGACGGGAACACGCCAGGTCACGATCAACGGCACGTCGATTGCGACGGTGGAAGGCTCGTCCGCATTTCAGGCCGTCACATTCACGAACGGGCAGGCGGTCGTCACCGCGAAGTACAAGGATGCGGGGTCGCTTGCCATCAGCATGAAGGACACGACGGCGCACCCGGATCTGCCGAACGGCATTCGCGGCAGCACCGGAACATTCGTCTCGCGGCCGTCAACGTTCCAGCTGTCGGGCATCCAGCGTACGGACAACGCGTTGGCCAATCCGGGTGCAACCACCGCGGCAGGCGCTGTGTTCCTGCCGGCGGGGCGGCCATTGACGGCGACGGTCACGGCGCTCGACGCGGAAGGTTCGACCACGCCGAACTTCGGCAAGGAAACGCCAGCGGAATCCGTGCGCCTCGCGCCCAATCTGGTGCTGCCCGCAAGTGGCACGCTCGGCGCCGTGAGCTCAACCACCGGCTTTGCATCCTTCACGAACGGTGTCTCGACCGGAACGGATTTCGCTTACTTCGAGGTGGGCATCGTCACGTTCACTCCGCGCATCGCGGACGGCGACTATCTCGGAGCGGGTGATGTTGCTGGCACGACGAGCGGCAATGTCGGCCGCTTCATACCGAACGATTTCCTCGTAACGACCAACACGCCGCTGTTTCTGACGGCGTGCAGCGCCGGCGCATACACGTACCTGGGGCAGCCGTTTTCGTACTCCGTCGCTCCGGTGTTTACCGCAACGGCGCGCGCGTTCGGCGGCAGCACGACGCGCAACTACACCGGCAGCTTCTTCAAGATGAGCAACACGACGCTCACGAGCAGAACCTACGCGGCAACGACTGGAACGCTCGATACATCCGGACTCCCTGCGACCACCAGTGACCCGGCGATCGTCGATCTTGCCAATGGCACGGCCACGCTGACCTTCGGTTCGGGCACGGGCCTGAGCTTCGCTCGTACGACGCCGGTCGCGCCATTCGATGCGTCGATTCGTGTGAGCATCAACGTGCTCGACTCCGACGGTGTTGCGGCGACGAGCAACCCGGTGAGCGTCGGCGGCGCGAGCGGCATTGGCTTCAGCGCAGGCGCCAACCAGCGCTACGGCCGCATCGCCTTTCGCAACGCGGTCGGTTCGGAACTCGTCAATCTGCCGCTGCCTTTGCGCGCCGAGTACTACGCGAGCGACACAGCGGGTTTCATCACACACATCTCCGACAGCTGCACGACCAACGTTGCCTTGACTGCGGTTGCGTACGGGGGGCTGCTTGCTTCCGGTGAAACCTGTGCGCTCGACAGCGGCGCGCCCGGCACGAGCGGATTTGGTTGTGCGGCCAGCGCGGCGGCTGCATCCCGATTCAAACTGCCGCCGGGCGCGGGCGATTTCAATCTGACGCTCGCGGCCCCCGGTACTGGCAACACGGGCACCGTCACGTTACAGGCCACGACGCCGGTCTGGCTCAAGTTCGACTGGAATCAGGCGCTCGCCGGCGATGAATTTCCGACCGGTATCGCGACATTCGGCGTCTTCAACGGCAAAGACACGCGCATCTATGAACGCGAATCGTATTAGCGGCCTGCCGCAGCGCGCGCGCGGTTTCTCGCTCGTGCTCGCGCTCTTCATCATCATTGTCGTGGCGCTCCTCGGCGTGGTCGCGGTGCGGCTCGGCGCGGGCGAGCAGCAGACCGTATCGCTGCGCATCCTGGGCGACCGCGCGGTGGAAGCGGCGCGCACGGGAGTCGAGTGGGGCGCGTACCGCGCGCTCGATCTCAATACCTGCAGCGCGGGCTCGCTCAACTTGAGCGAAGGCGCGCTCGCAGGGTTCACGGTTACCGTCGGCTGTGTGGCTACAACGCATGCGCAGTCGAATGGGACCTATCACGTCTACGAAATCGACTCTTACGCCGAATCCGGTACGTACGGCCGCCCGGACTACGTCTCGCGGAGAATTGGCGCACGTTTCACCGATGCGCCCTGAGTAGTCTATTGCTGTGACCCGGGCGCATTGAGGGTTTCCCCGATATCATCCTTGAGGGTCGATGTTGGAGAATCCCTCAAGTCCCCATGAGCGCTTCCCGCAAATTGCTCGATTCGAAGGGCGTCAAGAACGCTGCTGAGCCAGCGTGGCCGCTGCTCGCGGCGGCGCTCGAAGAAAGCGGCGATGGGCTCACCATCATCCGGGTCCAGCCTGACGAAACCGCGATTGTCTTCTGTAACCGCGCCTTCACGGAACTCACGGGATACGCGGTTGCCGACGCCCTGGGCCAGGAGCCCTTTTTTGTCTGTGGCGAACCGCTGCGCGGCCAGCTGCAACGCGCGCTCGAAGAGGTCGTTACCACGGGCGAGCCGCAGCGCCGGGCCGCGCTCGGTAACCGCAAGAACGGGGGCGTCTTCTTCGCCCGCGTGGTGATGCGCCGGCTCGCCGTCCCCGGAATCCCACGCTATGTGGCGCTCACCTTCGTCGATGTCAGCGATCTGGCGGAAATCGACGCCGCCGTGCGCCAGCTTCCCACCGCCATTGTCGTTTTTGCGCCGGACATGACGGTGCGCTTTGCGAACGAAGCGGCGGCGCGCACGCTGGGACTGACCGTCGAGGAGTTTGTCGGGCGCAACTGGTTCGCGGTGTTGCCGGGCGCCGAGCGGCGACGGGAATTCTACACGCGCGTTCTTGCGGGGGAATCGCTCGACTTCCAGGGCGTGCCTTTTCGCCGCCCGGACGGCTCTCTAATCTTCGTTGACAGCCACTTGCGTCCGCAGCGCGACGCGACCGGCCGCATTACGGGCGTGGTCGCGCTCGTTGAAGATGTCACCGCCCAGCACCTGGCGATGCAGCGTCTCGAAGCGAGCGAGCAATGGCTGCGGGCGGTGACGGAGAATTCGCACGATATCATCGTCGTGCTGGCCGCCGACGGCTGCATCAAATCGCTCGCCGGCAATTTCCGCGAAGTCTTCGGCGTGTCGAGCGAGGAGCGTATTGGACGCAGCGCGCTCGATTTCATTCATCCAGACGACCTCTCGCGGGTTGCGCGCAGTCTCGAGTCGCTGGCCGCGACACCGGGTGAACGCACACGCGATGAATTCCGGCTCAGCCGACCCGATGGGACGGTGCGCTGGGTGGACGTTTCGTGCCTGAACATGCTCGACGATCCGGCGGTCCAGGGCATCGTCATCAATCTGCGCGATGGCACGCAGCGCAAGAATGCGGAGACTGCGCTCGCCGACGCACGCAAGCACCTCGATCTCGCTGTCGCCTGCGCCGGCCTTGCCCTGTGGGATTGCGATGTCACCACTCGCAAACTCGTGTGGAACGACGAATGGTATCGAATTCGCGGTGTCGATCCGGCGGTCGGCCGGCGCACTGTCGAGCGCATGGAAGACGGCGTGCATCCCGATGACGTCGAAGGCTACATGCTGAGTCTGGAGGAATGCTGGCGCGGACCCAACGATCGCTGGGAACGGCAGATGCGGGTGCGCACCGCGCACGGAACCTGGAAGTGGATCTTCGATCGTGGCCGTGTCGTTGAGCGTGATGCGTCCGGCCATGCATTGCGGATGGCGGGCGTATCCATCGACATCGACGCGGTCAAGAAGGCCGAAGCGGCGCTGAAGGAAACGGAATCGCGTCTCGCCGTCACGCTCTGGGGCACGCAAGTCGGCTTCTGGGAAATGCGGACGGCGAACGATGCCATCGAGTGGTGGAACGACTGGTGCGCGACGATCGATATCGATCCCTGCGCCGGGCCAAATCATAGTCCGCGCTGGGATCGGCTCACGCATCCTGATGACTACGACCACCAGGTCGGCAGCTACAACGCCCTCGTCGACGGCCGCGCGGATAGCTACGAGGCCGAGTACCGCATGCAGACGCGCTCGGGCGAGTGGCGCTGGCTCTTGAGTCGCGGCCGTGCCGTCGAGCGTGACGCGAGCGGCCGCGCGACGCGCATCGTGGGCGTAACCATCGATATCGACGCGCGCAAGCGTGCGGAGCTCGCGCTGCGCGAGGCGGAGCAGCGGCTGGAACTCGCGATCCAGGGCGCCCAGCTCCCGGTCTGGGACTGGGATATGAAGCACGATCAGCTGCGCTCGAATCACTATTGGTATCGAGCGCTTGGCATCGACATCACTCCCAGCGACGCGGAGCGACGCGAAGAGTCCTGGCTCGAAGGTGTGCATCCCGAGGATGCCGAACGCATGCGGGTGGCCGTCGCCGAGCACGTGTCCGGCCGCAGGGATTTCTACGAGACGGAGTATCGCCTCGCGACGGCCGACGGTAACTGGAAGTGGCTTCTCGACCGCGGCAAGGTCGTTGAGTGGGACGAGAACGGCGCACCCGGCCGCATGAGCGGCATCGCCATCGATATCGACGAGCGCAAGCGGATGGAAACGGCGCTCCTCAACAGCGAGGCGCAGCTCGAGGCTGCTGTCTGGGGCGCGGACCTGGGTCTCTTTGACTGGGACGTCGGGGCCGATACTTGCCAATGGTTGAGCGACTGGTGCAGCAAATTCGATTTCGAGCCGTTTCAGAGCAGCCACTACCAGGAGTGGTTGAAGCGCATGCATCCGGAGGACCTCGCTGCCTCGGAGGCCGCGTTCGAAGATCACATCTCAGGCCGCCGCGACTACTACGAAACCGAATACCGGTTGCTCACGAAGAGCGACACCTGGCGCTGGGTCCACGAGCGCGGCCGCGTCATGACACGCGATGCCCATGGCCGCGCCGCGCGCGTTGTCGGCGTGTGCTTCGACGTCGATGCGCGGCACCGCGTGGAGCGCAATCTGCACGAAACCCAGGCGCGTCTGGAGCTCACGGTTTGGGGTTCGCAGGTCGGCTTCTGGGACTGGAATCTCGTGTCCGACGACACGCGCTGGATCAACGACTGGTGCCGCACGCTCGAACTCGATCCCTGCGACGGACCGAGTCACGTCGAGCGCTGGGATGAGCGCATCCATCCCGATGACCTCCGGGATGCGCAGGTGCGGTTCGATGCGGCTCTGCGCGGTGCCAGCGATTTCTACGAGAGTGAGTACCGTGTGCTGACTTTGTCAGGACGCTGGCACTGGATCCATGAGCGCGGCCGCGTCGTCGAGCGCGACGCGAACGGTCGCGCGTTGCGCATGGCCGGCATCTGCATGGACATCAACGCCCGCAAGCGCACGGAACTGGCCCTGCGCGAGACGGAGGCGCGTCTCGGTACCGCGCTCTGGAGCGCCGGCATTGCTTACTGGGACTGGGATCTTGTGCAAGACAAGTGCATGTTGAGCGAGCACTGGTTTGCGATGACGGGCTACTCGCGTGGCGCGTGGGAGCAGGAGCAGGATCCGTGGGGCAAGCGCGTGCACCCGGATGACCTGCGCGCGGTTGAAACGGCGCTCGACGCGCATCTCACCGGCCGCACGCCCATTTATGAATCCGAGTATCGACTGCGCATCGCGGCGGGCGACTGGAAATGGATGCTCGATCGCGGCCGTATCGTCGAGCGCGACGCGAGCGGCGCCCCCACGAAGATGTCCGGAACCTCGATCGACATCGACGCGCGCAAGCGCACGGAGCGTGATCTCGAGGCGAGCGAATATCGTTACCGTACGGTGGCGGCGCTCTCGCCGGGCTTCATCCAGGAGCTGGTGCCGGTCAGCGGAGGGGGGCTCAAAGTAAAGTGGGTGAGCGAAGGGTTCGAGCAGATTTTCGCTCTCAAGCTCTCCGATCTCAGTCCAATGGATGGCTGGCGCGAGCGCTGCCATCCTGACGATCGCGCCGGCATCGACGAGCGACGGCTGTTGCTCCTCGCAGGTCGGCGGACCGAAGCGGAATTCCGCGTCATCGACAAGCGCAATGAGATCCGCTGGCTGCATGCAGTGAGCCAGCCGTTTACCGACCCGCGCACCGGACTGGTCACGAGTGTGATCGGCGTGTGCCAGGACATCACCGACCGCAAGGTCGCCGAACAGGCGTTGCGGGAAAGCGAATACCGCTATCGCACGGTCGCGAACATCACGCCGGGCTTCGTGCAGGAACTGAAGATCACGCCCGACGGCGAAGCCATGCTCACCTGGGTGAGCGATGGCTTCCGCGAGACGTTCGGCTGCAGTCTCGAGGAGATGCAGGCGCTCGGCGGACCGCGCGTGTTCTACCATCCGGAGGACGTTGGCCAGGCGCGCGAGCGCATTGCGGATCTCGCGGCTGGCCGCACGACCCAGGCCGAAGTGCGCATGGTCAATGCCAGAGGCGAAACGCGCTGGCTGCACGTCGTCAATCAGCCGATGAATCAGGCCGGGGCCGGCGGCGAGCGCAGCGATTCGCACTATGTCATCGGCGTGTGCCATGACATCACGGCCCGCAAGAACGCAGAACTCGCACTGCAAAAATCCGAATCGATTCTGCGCTCGGTGACGGACAACGTGCCCGACTGGCTGCTGCTTGTCGATCTCGACCTGCGCTGCCGCTTCGCCAATCGTGAATTTCTGGGGCGCGCGCCCGCCGAGTTCGTCGGCGAGAGTGTTCTCGAGCTCGCGCCCGCTGCCGAGCGGGAACAGCTCTCCAAGGCACTGGACTATGCGATCCGCGCGGGCAATTCGATCAGCAGCGAGCTCATGATCGAGGGCGAAACGGAACAGCGACATTTCGAGATGCGCGCCGCGCCGGTGATCGAGCAGGGCGCGGTCGCCGGTCTCACCGTCGCCATTACCGAGATCACTCAGCGCAAGATCGCGGAAACGACTTTGCGGACGCAAGCAACCATACTCGAGACCATGCGCGAAGGCGTTGCCGTGATCGGCCGCGACGGCACTGTCCGTCTCACCAATCCCGCCTTCGATCGCATGTTCGGCTGCGCACCGGGCGAGGTCGTCGGCATGTCCGTCGCGGACCTCCTGGGCGAGGTCGATTTCGCCGTCAGCGAATTGAATCGTCTCGACTTCCTGGAGCGTCACCGGCGTCATCCGCTCAAGCGCGATTTTCTTCTCAGGCGCCGCGACGGCAGCATGTTCACCGGCGAAGCGGTCATGACGAGCCTCGAGCTCGGCGATGAGCGCGTCTGGCTCGCTGTCGTGCAGGACATCACCGAGCGCAAGGGGCTCGAACACGAAATCATCGAAATCGCGAATCGCGAGCAGCAGCGCATCGGCAGCGACTTGCACGATGGGCTCGGCCAGGAACTCACCGGCATTGCGCTCATGCTGCGAGGCCTCACCGGCAAGATCAAGAAGACCGACGCGACGCTCACGCCCTACGCGGATGAAATCGTTGCGCTCGTCAATCACACGATCGAGAGCGCGCGTGCGCTCGCACGCGGACTTTCACCGGTAAGCCTCGATCGCGGCGGCCTGGTGTTCGCGCTGCGCAGTCTTGCGAATCGCGCCCGCGAAATGTATGGCGTTAACGTGCGCCTGCGCAGCCGCATCTGGCCCGAGCTCACCCTCGATGAGCCGGCGGCGAATCATCTCTACCGTATCGCGCAGGAGGCGGTGACGAACGCCGTGCGCCACGGGCAGGCGAGTGAGGTTATCGTGCAGCTGCTGGTCGAGGAGCGCACCGTCCGGCTCACGATCTCCGACAACGGCGTCGGCTTGCCGGAGACGGGAGTCGACGGCTTCGGTGACGAGCAGCCCGGGATGGGTTTGAAGATCATGGGCTATCGGGCGCGCATGATCGATGGCGCGGTGACGGTCGAACGGTTGCGCGAGGGTGGAACGCGTGTGCGTTGCCGCTGCCGCCAGCCCGCGCCAGACATCTCTTCTTTCGACCGACCTGCAGGTCGCGGCGCTCGCGACGGCCGCGCCAGCGTCGATGACTGAATGAAGAAATTGTCCGACAGAATGACCAGCGAAGGGAGATCCGTATGAATGCCGTATCGGGGACAGCGAAGGCCAATCAACCACACGCAGGGGGCCTCGCCAAGCACAGGAAGGTCCGGCGCGTATTGCTGGTCGACGATCATCCGATCGTGCGGCAGGGGTTGCGCCGGCTCATCGAACAGGAAGACGATCTGTCAGTGTGCGGCGAAGCCGAAACGGCGCGCGATGCGCGTACCGCGATCAAGGAGCTCGCGCCCGACGCGGTGATCGTCGATATTTCCCTCAAGCAGGGCGACGGCATCGAGCTTGTGCGTGACACGCGTGCGCACTATGCATCGCTGCCGCTGCTGGTACTGTCGATGCACGATGAGACGATCTATGCCGAGCGCATGCTGTCGGCGGGCGCGAACGGCTACATCATGAAGCAGGCCGCGAGCGATCAATTCCTGGTGGCATTGCGGCGCGTGCTCGACCGCGGGATCTACGTGAGCGAAGCGGTCGGCAACAGCATGATCCGCAAGTTTGCGGCCGGCGGCGCCTACATCTCGACGAATCCCATCGATCGGCTGAGCAATCGCGAGCTGCAGATTCTGCACATGATCGGCAAGGGGTTATCGACGCGCGAGGCGGCGGACGCATTGAATCTCAGCGTGAAGACGGTCGAATCGCACCGTCAGCGCATCAAGCGCAAGCTGAATCTGACGACCGGAGCGCAGCTCGTGCAGTACGCGGTCAACTGGTTTGCCGGCCGTGACACGCCGCCCAGACGCGAAGTGGCGGAATTCGACGCTGGCGGCGAGGACGCGGTATAAGCCCACGGAATGGACCCCCGAAGCAGGTCCCCGAAGCAGGCAACTCATCCTTTCCCCTAAGCGCTGGCGCGCCGCGCGCGCTCTTTGGTGACATTAATGCGCCCGCGTTCGGGACCTCACTCACAGAACCGGCACTTCAGCGTTTAGTTCGGCCCCGTGGCGACGATATCCAGCTTGGTATCCTTCGGCGAGGTCCCAAGTTTTGCCGCCCACCTGCTACGGACAAGCGGAGCAAGCGACCGATCCGGCGGAAGTCGCACTTTCCCCTCCGCAACCGCGTCGGCGCCGGCGCGGCAGAGCCGTTGAGACTTCCACCGACGTTCGGCATTTCGAATTTGCGGCACGCGCTGCTTATGACGGGTTCTGGGAATGGAACCTCGTCACGGGCGTCGTGCGCTTCAGCGACCGCTTTCGCGCGCAGCTCGGCGTAGCGGACACCCTGCGCGATGACTTCGAGACGCTGCTTGCGCGCGTGCACCCGGATGAGAGTGAAGCCTTCCTGCGCGACGTGCGCCGCCATCTCGAGCAGGCTGCGCCCCTCGATGTAGAGCTGCGCCTGATTTGCCGCGACGGTTACCGCTGGTTTCGACTGCATGGTGATTCCGACCGCGATCCGGCCGGGCGTCCAGTTCGCGTCGGCGGCGCATTGCGCAACATCGAGTCTGAGCGCAAGCGCCGCGACGATCTGGTGCGGACCGATGGGCTCAACCGCCGCACGCTCGATTCCATCGAGATCGCGATTGCGGTGTTGAACGCGCGCGGCGAGATCGTGGAAATCAATCGTGCCTGGCGCGAGTGCACGGCCGAGCACGCGCTCGCGGGTTTGCGCTTCAGTTTCGGCGAGCGCTACGTGGATCTCTGCGAGCGCGCCGTGGCGCGCTGCCCCGAGGGACCCGCGGTGGCACAGGCGGTGGCGGAAGTGCTCACGGGGCTGCGCGCCGATTTCACTCTCAACTATCGTACACAAGTCGCTGGTACTCAAGTTGCTGGCGACGTGCGTCACTTCCAGATGCGCGTCGAAGCGTTCGATCACGGCGGTGAACGCGGCGCCCTGGTCACGCACGAAGACATCACGGCGATCATGCAGATGCACGACCGGCTGGATGAGACGCGCGATTTCTACGAGGTCATGCTCGATACGCTGCCGATCAGCCTCACGTACGTCAATCGCAGCCGCGAAATCCAGTATCTCAATGCGAGCTATGAACGCCTGGTGCAGCATCCGCGCACCGCGATGCGGGGACTGAGAGTCGATGAGGTGATGGCCCCGGAGAGTTTCGCGACCATCGCGCCGCACATCGACCGCGTGCTTGACGGCACGCAGGTGAGCTTTCAGCAGAGCCGGCGGCTCAACGACGGTCGCAATCGTGAACTCGCCGTCGAGTACGTCCCGCATCGCGACGCCGCGGGCGCGGTCGGTGGCTTCTTCTCCGTGATTCGCGATGTCACCGATCAGAAGCGCCTCGAAGGCGAACTGCGACAATCGCAGAAAATGGAGGCCGTCGGGCAATTGACCGGCGGGCTCGCGCACGACTTCAACAATCTGCTGTCGGTGATCGTCGGCAACCTGCAGCTGCTCGAACGGGTCTGCCGCAGCGACAGCCGCGCGATCAATCACGTTGAAACCGCGCTGCGCGCGGCTCTGCGTGGCGCCGATCTTACCGGGCGCCTGCTCGCCTTCTCGCGCCAGCAAGTGCTGGCTCCGTGCGTACTCGATGTCAACACGCTGGTGCTCGAGATGAAGGAGCTGATCGAGCGTTCGCTCGGGCGCAGCATCAATGTGCGGCTGGCGCTCGCCGCGGACCTCTGGCCGATTCGCGTCGACGCGGGCCAGCTCGAAAATACGGTTCTGAATCTTGCCATCAACGCGCGGGATGCGATGAGCGACGGTGGCGAACTCGTCATCGAGACTCACAATGTGACGCTCGACGAATCCCAGGCCGTGGGACCTGCGTATGTCGCGCCCGGCCCGTACGTTTGTGTGGCCGTCAGCGACAACGGCACGGGCATGCCCGAGGAAGTGCGCAAGCGCGCCTTCGAGCCGTTCTTCACCACCAAGGAAATCGGCAAGGGCACCGGCCTTGGGCTCAGCATGGTCTACGGCTTTTGCGAGCAGTCGGGCGGACACGCGCGGATCGCGAGCGCGCCGGGCGCTGGAACTACCGTAAGTCTCTATTTTCCCCGGGCACCGCAATCGCTGAGCGCGAGCGAGGCGTCCGAATTGCGTGCCGACCCTCTGCCGACCGGTACGGAAACCATACTGGTGGTCGAAGATGACGATGACGTGCGCACCACCGCCGTCACGTCGCTGCAGTCGCTCGGCTATAGCGTATACGACGCGAGTTCCGCCGCAGCCGCGCTCGCGGTACTCGACCGCAATCCCGTCATCGATCTGATGTTCACCGACCTGATGCTCGCCGAGGGCGAGCGTGGGCTCGATCTCGTCACGCGGGTGCTGCGCGAGCGCCCGCGTGTGCGTGTGCTCGTGACATCGGCATTCGCGGAAAGCAGCGTGCAACACCAGAGCCTCGTCGCGAGCGGCTACCCGGTGCTCACCAAACCCTACTCCATGGAAGCCCTGGCGCAGCGCATTCGCGCGACGCTCAATTGAAGGAAGGTACCACCATGTCTGCCCTGATCAATCGCCTGCTCGTCGTCGATGACCATCCCGACATTCTCGATTTTGTCGGGCAGGTGGCGGAGGGCGTTGGCTACACGGTGGCCAAGGCGCAGTCGCCGGATGAATTCCACGACATTCTGCCGGGCTTCAAGCCGACGCTCGTCATGCTCGATCTGCAGATGCCCGGAGGCGACGGCGTCGAGCTCATTCGCGCCCTCGCGCGCCAGAATTCCCGCGCCAATGTCGTGCTGGCGAGCGGCATGGATCAGCGCGTATTGAATGCCGCGGAGCAGCTCGGCAAGTCGCACGGGCTGGCGATGGTCGGCGTGATGCAAAAGCCCATCATGCTGGGCGATCTCGAATGCCTGCTCGGGCGCTACTACGAGTCGCGCCGCGAGGTGACGGTCGATCAGCTGCGGCGCGCCGTCGATCGGGCGGAGCTGCGCGTGCACTATCAGCCAAAAGCGCGCCTCATCGCCGGCGTCTGGACGATCGATTCCGCGGAATCGCTGGTGCGCTGGGAACACCCCGAATATGGCCTGATCTATCCGGACGAATTCATTCCGCTTGCCGAATCGAGTGGGCTCATCGCCGCGCTCACCGATTTCGTGCTGCAGGCGGGCATCGAGCAGGTCGGCGTGTGGAACAGTCTGGGCCTCGCGCTCGGCCTCTCGGTCAATCTATCGCCAAGACTCGTCACCAATCTCGAATTTCCCGATCAGCTCGCGGCGCTCACGGCGCTCTCCAACGTCGAGAATTCACAACTCACGCTCGAGGTGACGGAAACGGCGGCGCTCAGCGACCCGGCGCACACCCTCGACATCCTCACGCGCCTCCGAGTGAAGAAGTTCGGGCTGTCGCTCGACGATTTCGGCACGGGATTTTCCTCGGTGACGCAGCTCTACCAGATGCCCTTCAGCGAACTGAAGATCGACAAGTCGCTCGGCATGGATCTGCAACGCAATGTCGAGGCGCGCACCATCGTGCGCTCGCTCGTCGACCTCGGCCACAATCTCGGACTCTCCGTGTGTTGTGAAGGTGTCGAATCCGCTCAAGCGCTCGCCTTCCTCGGTTCGATCGGCTGCGACTACGCGCAGGGCTATTACATAGCGCGGCCGATGGTGGCTGAGGCGCTGCCGACGCTCGTCGGCTCCTGGAACGCGACCGACCACCGCGCGCAGCTCGCGGCGGGCTGAAGCTTCGATTCCGGCTGTCCGCGCCTGCGCAAGTCCTTGCGCGGCGGCGTCTTTGTTGTGGCGACTCATTCTCCCAGCGCTTCAAACCCTTTGCGGATCACGGGCTTCTAAGCCTGCCGAAAGGAGCATGAATGTGCTGGAAAGTCCTCGGCTGCTACGATCGCTGACTGTGAACCCCACCGTCAGCAATCCCTCTCCGGCATCGATGGAACCGTCCGCCGAGGTCGTTGATCTCAGCGAACGCCGCGTCATCGAACGCGCCCGCAAGGGCGATCAGGCCGCCTTTGCGACCCTCTACCGCACATACGTCGGACGCGTCTATGGGCTGTGCCTGCGTATGCTGCAGGACCCGGCAGCGGCAGAAGACTGCGCGCAGGAGGCTTTCATCAGCGCCTGGCGCAATCTGGCGCGCTTCGAAGGCCGCAGCAGTCTCGGTACCTGGCTGCACCGGATCGCGGTGAACGCGGTTCTCGGCCGGAGCCGGCGCAAGGAACCGGTGGTGCACAGCGCGGAGCCGGAAGAGATGCCCGGGGCGTGTTTGCCGCCGCTCCTTGACGCGATGGACGTGCTCGATCTCGAGCAGCTGATCGCAGGATTGCCGACGGGAGCGCGGCACGTGCTCGTACTGCAGGGTGTCTACGGCTACACGCACGAAGAGACGGCTGAGTTTCTGGGAATAGCGGTCGGAACGTGCAAGGCGCAGTTGCATCGTGCGCGCAAGCTCCTGGTCGAGCGCATGACGAATTGAACGAGGTAATGACCGTGACTGACAACATCACTGATCGGCTGACGGGCGCTCCCGACGCTCTCGATAGCGCGCTGCGCCGCCTGCCTGTTGATATCGCGCCTTCGCATGATCTGTGGCCAGCGATTGCCGCCGGCATTGCTGTGCCCGTGCAGGCGAACGCCACGCGCGTTTGGACGCTGCGCATCGCGGCCGGTCTTGCCTGCGTTGCATTGGGTACGGGGCTTGGCTACCTGGTCTTGAAGGAGCGCATGAGCGCGGGACACATGCTTGCGTCCACGGACGCGCAAATCGCGGGCCAGGTAAACAGCTGGCTGGTCAAACCTGTCATGCAGGACGTCGGCTATCAGAAGGCGCGCATGCAACTTGCCACCGAGTTCTTTCGCCGCATTGCCGATCTGCCCGCGGACGATCGCGCCCGCGTGCAGAAGGGCCTGAAGGAAATTGAAAGCGGATTGCGCGATCTGAATGACGCGCTCAAGAAAAATCCCGATAGCATCCTGCTGCAGCAGCTGGCGCTCGGCGCCTATCAGCAGGAACTCGAATACATGCAGAACGTTACGAGCCTCACTCACACGGTTCCGGAGTCTTCGCAGACATGAATTCTTCAACACGCACAATCGTCCGAATCAGTCCGCTGCTGCTGGTCGCCGCCTTGCCGGCATTTGCGGGCGAAAGCGTCGATCAGCGCCAGCCGGCCAACCCGCGTGGCACGGTCGAAATCTCCAACGTCGCTGGCACGGTGAGCGTGCGCGGCACCGCGCGCAATGAAGTTCATGTGACCGGGGAGCTTGGGTCCGCGGCCAAGCTCGAATTCACGGTCGACGGCGATCGCACGACGATCAAGGTCGTTCTGCCACGCAGCACCATGCACACTGGATCCACCGATCTGGAGATCGAAGTGCCGGCCGCAAGCGCACTCACGGTGTCGACGGTGAGCGCGGATACCGTGGTCACGAACGTGCAGGGCGCGCTCGATCTGCAGTCCGTCAGCGGCAACATCGAGTCGGACGCCTTTGACAAGGATATGAAACTGCGCACTGTCAGTGGCGATCTCGATGTGCGCGGCAATCGTGGTACAGCCGTGATAAATGCTGTCACGGTGAGCGGCAATCTCGAGGTGAAGAGCATCGGCGGTGAAGTCAACGCATCGAGCGTCAGCGGTGATCTGAATTTGCGCATGACAAGTGTCGCGCGCAGCCGCGTGCGCACGACTTCCGGCGACATCACTCTGCAGGGGACTCTGGCCAAGGATGCGCGCATCGACTGGGAATCGGTGAGCGGCGATCTCACGTTCAATGTGGGCGGCACGGGCGATGCGGAGTACGATTTCGCGACCGCGACCGGCGACATCAGCAATTGCTTCGGCCCAAAGGCGCTCAGCCGCCACTATGGCTCGGGCGAGGAACTCAAATTCACCGAGGGAGCGGGTAGCGCAAGCCTGCGCGCCAGATCCCTGAGCGGCGATATTTCGCTCTGCAAGGATTGAGACGCAGCACTCGCTCTGGGTCGTGAAGCGCTTCACAGCTGCCGCCAGGCACGGGCGATTTGCCTTAAGTCGAGCGCCGTAGGAGCCGATAGAAGTCCACAGGCCTCGCTCACCCCACGCGTCGTACAGGCATGCGCCCGGACCCGGACCCTTCCGTCGGCAACAGCTCCCAGGATCAGCCAGCCACCATGAGCGTCGCTGCCGATGCGGCTGAGCCGATGCGCGTGCTGCTGGCCGAGGACGATCCAACGACGCTGCTGCTGACGCAGCGGCTCCTGAAGAAGGCGGGCTACGAAGTCGATGTCGCGACGAACGGCGCCCTCGCCTTCGAGCGCCTGAAGTCCCACTTCTACCCGATGGTGCTCACGGACTGGGAGATGCCGGAGATGGACGGCATCGCACTCTGCCGCGCCATCCGCTCGGCGGCGCTCGAAGGCTATGTCTACACGATCTTGCTGACTGCGCGCGACAGCAAGGAAAGCATCGTCGCCGGACTCGAAGCCGGCGCCGACGATTATCTGACGAAACCCGTGAACGAGGCCGAACTGATCGCGCGCCTCAACACCGGCAAGCGCATCCTCTCGCTCGAACAATCGCTGCGCGCCGCGAACCGGCGCAACGAGATGCTGTCGCAGACGGACGCCTTGACGGCAACCTACAACCGCCGCCATCTGATGCAGCGGCTGCCGCAGGAGGCCGATCGCGCGCGCCGCTTTCGCCATCCCTTGAGTCTCGTGCTGTGCGACGTCGATCATTTCAAGCAGGTGAACGACACGCATGGCCACCAGATCGGCGACCAGGTGCTGCAGGGCGTCGCGCAGTTTCTGTGCGAGCACGTACGCAGCGGCGATTGGGTGGCGCGTTACGGCGGCGAAGAATTCGTGGTCGTGCTGCCCGAAACGCCGTTTGCGGGCGCCTTGGTCGTGGCGGAAAAGATCCGGCACGGGCTCGCCCAGACCGATCTCGCCATCGGCAATCTCGTGCTCAAGGTGACGGCAAGTTTCGGCGTCGCGGGCTTCGATCAGCTCGAGCCGGGCGATGTTGCGGTGGTTGATCGCCTGATAGCGCAGGCCGACGCCTGCCTCTACAAGAGCAAGTCGAGCGGCCGCAATCGAGTCGTCGGCAAACGCCTGCAACCGTTCGGCTCGACCTGCGTCGTCGAACGCACCGCCTGACGGCATCTGCCTACTGATTGGCCGCGGACTTGAGGTAGTCGCGGGCCTGCTCGTAGAGCTCGCGCAGCGGCCCGAGTTGCGCGCGGCACTCATCGGTCTTCTCTCCGGCGGCGTGTGCTTCGAGATCTTTCGCCGCGGCACTCAATGCACGCGCACGGATGTTGGCGCTCGCGCCTTTGAGGCTGTGCGCGCTCTTGCGCAACGTGGCGAAGTCCTGTGCGGCGAGCGCCTCCACGATTTGCGCGAGCGTCGCATCGCCGCTAGCGATGAACGTCTCGATCAGCTCGCGCTGAAAATCGGTGTCGTCGCCAACCAGTTCGCGCAACGCCTGCAGGTCGACGGGCGCTTCGCCAGCGGCGGGCTCCGCGCTCGCCGGTGCAACGCCTGAGGCAACGGCTGGCTCGCTCGCAATCAGCTCGCCGCCCATGAGATGGCGAGCGAGGCAGGCTTCGAGCTTGGCGAGTTCGAGTGGCTTCGTCAGATGCTCATCCATGCCGGCCGCGAAACAGTTGCTGCGGTCGCTGGCGAGAGCGTTCGCGGTCAACGCGATGATCGGTACGTGCTGGCCCGCAACTTCCTGCCGCCGAATCTCACGCGTCGCCTCGAAGCCATCCATCACCGGCATCTGGCAGTCCATGAGAATCAGGTCGTAGCGACCCTTGCGCCAGGCCTCGATGGCCTCGCGGCCGTTGCGCGCGAGCGCGCTCTCGATGCCAAATTTAGCGAGGTACTTTTGCGCCACCTGCTGATTGACCGCATTGTCCTCAACGAGCAAGACGCTTGCGCCAGCAAAGGAGCGGCACGGGGCAGGCAGGGACGGCGGCAGCTCCGCAGCGCGACTGTTGCGGATCACATGCCCGTCACGCCCCAATTCGAAGTTTGCGGTAAACCAGAAGACCGAGCCTTCCCCAAGAACGCTTTCGACGCCCGCCGTGCCGCCCATGAGTTCGGCGAGCCGCTTGACGATGGAGAGGCCGAGCCCCGTGCCGCCATAGTGGCGTGTGGTTGACGAGTCGATCTGACTGAAGCTCTTGAACAGCCGATCGATCCGATCCGGCGCAATGCCGATGCCTTGGTCACGGACGCTGAAGCGCACGAGCACGCTGTGCTCGCCGTCGGCTTCGAGCCTTACCTCGAGCGCAACGGTGCCCGAGGGCGTGAACTTGATCGCGTTGCCGATGAGATTGAACAGGATCTGCCGCAACTTCAGCGCATCGCCGCGGATTGCTGAAGGCACGTCCGGACCGACGTTTGCCTTGAGCGCGAGTCCTTTGGCGGTCGCCTGCGCACCGAGGGCAGCGATCGTTTCGGCTACCGTCGTGCGCAGGTCAATGTCGAGCAGTTCGAGCTCCATGCGCCCGGCTTCGATCTTCGATACGTCGAGAATGTCGTTGATGAGCGCGAGCAGGGCCTCACCGCTCGTGCGGATGACGTCCACGTATTCGCGTTGGGCCGCGCTGAGCGGGGTGTCGCCGAGCAATTGCGTCATGCCGATCACGCCGTTCATCGGCGTGCGGATCTCATGACTCATGTTGGCGAGGAACTCGCTCTTGGCGCGATTGGCGCTTGCCGCAGCGTTGGTCGCTTCGATGAGCGCAAGCTCGGTGCGTTTCTTCTCGGTGATGAGCTGGATCGAGCCCGACATGCGGCGGCGGCGGCCGTGCTCGTCCGGCTCCGCGACGCCGCGAATGCGCACCCATTCGAAGCCACCGTCCTTGCGCCGCAGGCGCGCCTCGGTATCGTGCGGCATGCCGTCTTCGAGATTGCGGCGCGCCGACTCGATCACCTTTGGGAGGTCATCCGGGTGCACGTAGCTGTTGAATTCCTGGGCGGTCGTCGGGAGAGGATCGAGGCTCCCGTACCCGAGGAGCTCGCGGAAGCGTGGCGCGATCCACATGTCGTGCGTATCGGACTCCCATTCCCAGAGGGCATCGGAGGTTCCATGCACGGCACGCTCGAGCCGCGCCTCGAGCTCGAGCATGGCGGCTTCCGATGATTTCCGTTCCGTGACGTCGGTGATCGCACCGGTAATGCGTGCAATCTGACCGGCAGGTGTGTGCGCGGCGACGCCACGCTCGCTTAGCCAGCGCAACGTACCATCGGCGCGGATGATCCGGTATTCGCGTTGATACGAAGCGCCATCGCTGCCGGGTACGCGCAGCGGGTGTTCCACTTGCTTGCGATCCTCCGGGTGCACGAGCTCGAGCCACAGCGCGCGGGCGGGCAGCGGTTCGCTGGCGGGAATGCCGATGATCTCGCGCATGTTGTCGGACTGCACGGTGTCGCCGGTGATGAGATTGATGTCGAATGTCGCGATGCCGCCCGCTTTCTGCGCGATGGCGAGCGACTTGGCCGTGCGGCGCAGCTCCTCTTCGACGATCTTGCGGCCGTGGATGTCGGCGACCGTACCGATCACGCGCCGGGCCGCGCCAAAGCCGTCGAGGAGCACGCGGCCGGTTGCGCTTGTCCAGAGAACGCTGCCGTCCGGGCGCAGCACGCGATACTCGACGTGAAACGCGCCGCCGCCGTTCACGGCCTGCGTAAACTGCGAGATCAGTGCTTCGAGGTCCTGCGGGTGCACCGCTGCGAGCCATTGCTCCTGGGTGATGAGCCCGTTGCCATTCTGCATGCCGAGCAATTGAAAGAGGACGTCCGAGCCGCGCATCAGTCCGGTGTGCAGATCGAGCTCGAAGATCCCGATGCCGCCCGCGCTCTGCGCCATCTGCAGAAATTCCTTCGACTCGCGCAGCGCATCTTCAGCCTGGCTCTTGGAGTGGATCTGCATCTCGAGTTCGCGATTGATCTCGGTTACGCGCGTGGCGGACTCCGCCAGCCGCAACTGATGTGCGCGAATTTCGGACAACATCCCGGAGAAGCCGCGTTCGATGTCCCCGATTTCATCCTCGGCGTCGAGCTCGAGCGCGACTGGTGAATTCGGGTCGCTACGCAGCGCTGCCATCGTGTTCGAGAGTCGGTTGAGACGGCGACTGACGACGCGTGAGATCGAGACGCTCATGCCGACGGTGAGCAAGGCCACGAGGCTGAGAATGCCGCCGGTCACGAGCAAGCCACGCCGCAGGGTCTGGTCGGTACTCACCATCGCCTCGGCGCTCGCGTGCCGCCGTCCATCGCGCAGCTGCGTGAACGTGGCATTGATCTGGTGGTAGGCGTCCTCCGCGCGCAGGAGCACATCACGCAGCCTGGTCGAATTCGCAAGCGGTTGCGAAGCCGCGCCATCCACCGCCTGACAGTAGCTTGCCACCTGGTCGCGACCGGAGGACAGGAGCGCCGCCGTATTCGACAGCAGTCCTGCCGTATGGAGAAGAGCAGTGAGGTCGCTCAGGATGCCGGCGCACTCGTGGGCGAGCGCCGGGAAAGTACTGGTGGTGTAGCTGCTCTTGCGGTCGAACAATGCGACGGCGGCTGCGACGCTGAATTTGCCGTAGTGCGTGTCGATCCGTTGCTGGATGGCGATATGCAGATCAGCGAGGGCGCGATGCTCCTGCAGTACGCCGGCTGTGATCGCGCCATAGGTCGTGAGCACCCGAGTCATCAGGATCAACGCGACCACGAGCAGCAAGGTCGCGGCGATCGGGATCACGTGGAGCTTGCGTCGAATTCCCCATTTCATCGGTGCGGGCGCTTCAATTGGATGGCGGGTCCTTAGGGCTCTTGAGAACGGGCTTGCACGGCACACACTCCGGGCGCCCGGGCGCGTGCTACGGGCTATCGGCCGGAGAGTGAGATTCTTAAGGTGTCCAAAGGCTTGCGCCCGCTCCAGGGACCGCGGCCGGCAGCCCATGCCGGGGGCCGCGACCTTGCTAGAATCGAACCTTTCCGCCTCCCGCCAGGACCTACCAAATCATGCGTTGGATCAAGCGTCTGCTCGTCATAGGCTTGGGCCTCGTCCTGGTGATAGCACTCGGGCTGGTTGCCGTTGTCGCCCTGGTGAACCCCAACGATTACAAGGACGACATCGCCAATCTGGTGCGGCATCAAACCGGCCTTGAGCTGCATCTTGCCGGCGAACTGAAGCTCACCGTCTTTCCGTCGGTCGCCATTGACGCGAGTCAGGCCTCGCTCGCCAACCCGCCCGGCTTCGGCAGTGAACCGTTTGTCGCGATCGACCGCATGCGTCTGGTGGTCCGGCTGTGGCCGCTCCTCAGAAAACACTTCGAAGTAAAACGCGTGCAGCTCGATGGCCTGCGGCTGCATCTGATCACCGACCAATCGGGCAAAGGCAATTGGGAAAGTATCGGCAGCAAACAGGACAACGGTGACAAGACGGCCAAGGCCGCCGACACCTCCTCGGGACCGACCGCGCGGATTGCGGGCCTCGATATTCGGGACTCCACAGTCACCATCGAAGACCTGCGCGACAAGAGCGTGCGGCGTTTCACCCACCTCAACGTCAAGACCGGAGAACTGGGATCGGGCAGTCCGGTTGCCATCGAAGTGCGCACGAGTATCGATTCCGGCGCAGGCAGCAAAGTCACGACGCTCTCGTTCAAGACGCCGGCGTTGAGCTCGGACTTCGACGCCCAGACGCTCTCCGTGCCTGAATTTGCGCTTGGCTACGGCGACGTTGAACTCACAGGTTCAGTGAGCGGGCGCAAGCTTCTGGGCGAGCGTGAGCTCGAAGGCGCGCTCCATCTGAAAGAGACATCGCTCCGTTCGACGCTCGAGGAATTGCAGGGCGCGCCGCTCAACACGCGCGATCCGAAAGCCTTTGGGCGCGTCGGCTTCGACACGAAGTTCGCGCTCACGCCGAATGCATTCCAGTTGACCGCGCTCAAGGCGCGGCTCGATGAGACCGAACTCACCGGTTCGCTCGGCATCGCGGATCTCGACAAGACAGCGCTGGTGTTCGATCTGAAAGCCGATCAACTCAACATCGACCACTACCGCGCGCCTGAAGAGAAAAAGGCTCCAGGCAAAGCGGAAAAGCCCGCCGACTTGCCCATCGCGATGCTGAAGGCGCTCAACGCGCGCGGCACGCTCAAGGTGGGCCGCGCGATCTTCAGTGGCATGACGCTCGACGACGTTACCTTGAAACTCAACGCCGCCGACGGGCGGGTGCATCTCGGCCCGACGCAGGCGCGACTCTACGGCGGCAGCTATCGCGGTGACGTCAACATCGACGCCCGCGGGAGCGATGCGCGCTTCGTGCTCGAGCAACATGTGAGCGCCATCGATTTCGCAAGGCTCCTCGCCGATGCGTTCAACAGCAAGCGCTTTTCCGGACGCGGGGTGGCGAATGCCACATTGACCGGCCATGGCCTCACCGCCGATGCGATCACGCGCACGCTGGATGGCAACGTCGACTTCAATGTCACGGACGGCGCGGTGGAAGGGCACGATCTGTGGTTCGAATTGCGCCGCGCCCGAGCGCTCCTCAAGCGCGAAACAGCGCCGGCAGGCGAGGGCAGCGGCCGCACCAAATTCGATGTGCTCAAAGGCTCCGGGAAATTCACGGACGGCACGCTGAGCACAGACGACCTCGCGATGCAGACGCCTTTCATGAAGGTCGCCGGCCAGGGAACCGTGGCCGTGCCGACGCAGGCCGTCGATCTTCACATCAACACGACGATCTACCAGGTGCCGCCGTCGGGCGCGGGCGCCGAGATGTCGGACCTGAAAACCGCCGCCGCGATACCTGTGCGCGTGACCGGCACCATCTCGAACTACAAGGTTCGGCCGGATCTTGACGCGGCGCTCAAGGCCGAATTGAAAGGCAAGCTGGAAGAGAAGAAGAACGAACTGAAGGAGAAGGCGAAGAACAAACTGAAAGAATTGTTCGGCGGATGAAGCCGGTCGTTCTCATCACCGCGATCGCATTCCTGCAGGCGCAGGCCCAGGCGCATGCGATCGATATTCAAACCATCGACGTGCGCTATCAGGACGGCCTTTATCGCGTGCGGTTCGTGGCGGAACTCGCGGCGACGCCGGATGCGGTCGGCCGGGTGCTCAAGGACTATGCGAAGTATCCCGCACTCGACGCCCGCATCGAGGAAAGTCATCTGATCGCATCGCCCGCGGGTGCGCCTGCGGGTGCGCCGGCGCGGCTCTATACGCGGCTCAAGGGCTGTCTCAATCGACTGATGTGCCGTTCGATGGTCCGTATCGAAATCCTGCAGGAGAGTCCGGGGGATCTCACCGCAACCGCGATTCCCGAGCTTTCCGACGTGAAGAAGAGCGTGACGCACACGCAGTGGCAGGTCTCGCCCAAGGGCACGCGCGTCAGCTATTCGCTCACGCTCGACCCGAAATTCTGGGTGCCCGCATTCTTCGGCCGCCGTGCGATGATCGACACCATGCGCGAAGGCACGGTCAACATGTTCACGAGCGTCGAACGCGTCGCCCGCCAACTGCCCACTGGCAATGCCCAAAGGTAAAGGAACTCCGACCTCTTCTCCCTCTCCCGCGTCAGCGGGAGAGGGCCGGGGTGAGGGTGCTCTTAGCGCAGCACTATTGCCCTGGTCCGCCCACCACGGCCGCAAAAATCTGCCGTGGCAAATCGACCGCACGCCCTATCGCGTGTGGATTTCCGAAATCATGCTGCAGCAGACGCAGGTCGCCACGGTCGTTCCCTATTTTGAGCGCTTCATGCAGCGCTTCCCGGATCTTGGCGCGCTCGCGGACACCGACATCGACGAAGTGCTGCATCTCTGGTCGGGCCTTGGCTACTACGCGCGCGCGCGCAACCTGCATCGCGCTGCGCAGCTGATCCGCGACCAACATGGCGGTGACTTTCCAACGGACGTCGAAGCCGTGACGGCGTTGCCCGGCATTGGCCGCTCCACCGCCGGGGCTATCCTCGCGCTCTCTCTCGATCAGCGTCACGCGATTCTCGATGGCAATGTCAAGCGTGTGCTCAGCCGCTTTTTTCTAGTTACGGGACGCCCCAGCGAGGCGCGCGTGCAGAACGAACTCTGGCGGCTCGCCGAAGCGAGCACGCCGCCGGATGACGCTGCGCACTACACGCAAGCAATCATGGATCTCGGTGCAACCGTGTGCGTGCGCAGCCGTCCGTTGTGCCTCGCGTGTCCACTACAAACAGGGTGCGCCGCGCACCGCACCGGCCGGCAACGTGAGCTCCCAACTCCAAGAACGCGCGCCGCCCGCAAATTGCGCAGCGTCTGGGTCGTGCTCGCGTGCAGCGAAGACGGGCGCATCCTGCTCGAGCATCGTCCGCCAAGCGGCATCTGGGGCGGCCTCTGGGGTTTGCCGGAATTTCCAACGCACGCCGTCGCGAGTCATTGGTGCCGGGAGCGGTTCCAGAATCCCAATACGCAGAGCTGGCCCGTGATTCGCCACAGCTTCACGCACTTCGATCTCGACCTGAATCCGCTCGTCGTGCGCGTGCGCCAGCGCGACTTTGGCGTGCACGATGACGCCGGGAAACTCTGGTACCACCCGGCATACCCGGCGAAGGTCGGACTGCCTGCACCGATCAAGGGCATCATCGACGCCTGCGTGGGCCGCGGGGCGGCCTAGGAAAAAAAACCGGCAGCGAACTGCCGGTCAGGGGGATTGCTGCCGGGGAGTGGCAGCGGGGAACGACAGGAGAATCAGGCGACCACATTGCGGAGGGGAGAGGCGGAAGCCGGCGCGGCCAGCTGGCTGTCCTGGTAAACCTCGTCCGCGACCGCGGGATTACCGCGGGCCTCCGGGGTAGTCGCACTCCCGGCATTGAGCGCGTAGAACTGCGCCGCCGTAACCGCCAGGGCGGCCAGGAATCCTGCGAAATGTTGCTTGCTCATGTCATTCTCCAATTGCGATAAGTGCGTCTGTCAGTCAGTTCTCGGTGGCGCATAGTCTGAAGAAATCCAGAAAGTCAGCAAACCGAAGAACTGATGGTCGCCTCAGAAAAACTGAAGTCCCGCTGGTGATCGAGCGGCGGCTTGAGCCCCCTGCCTTGACAGCCGCGGGCGCGCTCCGCAGGCTGCGCTGACTATGGCACGAATGGTCAACTGCGTCGTTTTGAAGCGTGAAGCGCCGGGCCTCACTTACATGCCGTACCCGGGCGAGCTCGGCAAGCGGATCTACGAGAACGTCTCGCAGGAGGGCTGGGTCCGCTGGGTGGCCCACCAGACCACTCTATTAAATGAGTACCGTCTGACGCCCATCGAACCGAAGGCCCGCAAGTTCCTGCAGAGCGAGATGGAGAAGTTCTTTTTCGGGACTGGGTCAGATAAGCCTGCGGACTTCAAGGCAATTTGACGGCCCCCTGACCCCTCGGTTTTAATGCGCGGCCTTCAACGCTTGCCCCCAATGGCCAGGTAGCTCAGTTGGTAGAGCAGCGGACTGAAAATCCGCGTGTCGGCGGTTCAATTCCGCCCCTGGCCACCATCCAAAT
>JBGPLJ010000009.1:0-28189 GCA_041486385.1 Steroidobacteraceae bacterium | reverse complement strand
CCGCGACGGCGCTGAGCACGGCTAACAGAAGCAGCGTTACTTGCTGGGCGATATTCAGGTCGACGCCGAACACTTGCGCGACGAACAAAACGACGCAGCCTTCATAGAGCGCTGTGCCGCTCATGTTCATCGTTGTACCGAGCGGAAGCACGAAACTGGCAACGCTCGGTCGCAAACCGAGCGGACCCTGAGCGGTTGAGAGAGCGGCGGGCAAGGTCGCGGCGCTGGAGCTGGTGGTGAATGCCGTCAGCAACACGGTTCTCATCTGTCGAAAGAAGTCGAGCGGTCCGCGATCCGTCCAGAGCTTCAGCCATAGCGACATCGTTCCAAAGAGGTGCAGCAACAACATCGCCATGCAGCCGACAACGAATACGGCGAGCGCCGCGAGAATGTCGAAGCCGATCTTCACGACGACGCTGTAGATCATGGCAGGCACCGCAAACGGCGCGAGCTTCAAAGCGAAGTTCACGATCTTCGTCATCAGCTCGGTGATCATTTCCAGGCCCGCCTGCAGTCGTGCCCGTTTGTCCGCATCAAGCGTCGTGCCAGCGGCTCCCACCAGAATGGCAAAGAGAATGAGCGGTAATACCTCGCCAAGCGCGTTGCGGTTGGCGCCAACGAATGCGCCAAACAGATTTCGCGGCATGAACATATCGACCAACGACGCGAGAGTAATCCCGGTGGCAGACGCTTGATGCTGAACGTGCTGAGCTGCCTGACTGCCGTATTGCGCGATGAGCTGCGCCTTGGTGCTCGCGTCGAGCTGGTTGCCGGGTCTGAGGAGATTCATCATGGCGAGCCCGAGGGCGGCCGCGATTGCCATGTTGAAGAAGAAAAGGACGAAGGTGCGGCCAGCCAGCGGGCCGAGATCTCCAAGATGACCGAGTTGCACGACGCCCGTTGCGAGTGAAGAGAACACGAGGGGAATCACAACGAAGAACAACATCCGCAGGAATACTTGTCCCAACGGATCGAACACGCTGATCGACAATGTGCGGGCACCGCTCAGCAGCGTTGGAAAATGTGCGCCGACCAGTAGTGTGATGACACCAGCGATGACGCCAACGCAGAGGCCCAGGAGGATTCGGTTGGCAAGGCGTGGATCAGACTCGGACATCAGGGTACCTGCTTGCGGTGTATCCGCACTGGCAAGCGGCGAAGAATACAGACCCCGGCGATCCAGAGTTTTGTGGCCGTCCGGACGCTGTATATAAAGAGAGGCGCCGAAGCATTCTTACGATTGTCGTGACAATGCGTGTCGGATTTCCACTAAACAGCCATTTTGTTCAATTTGTTAGCTTGCTTTATCTACTAATTATCATTTTCTCTGTATTTCTGTCCGTTCTATTACACAATTGAAAGTTATTTGACGATGTGGATTATTACTTCTCTCTCCTCTCCTTTTCTTAGATAAAAATGGGATTTACGTTCCACGCTACCCTAAGAATTACCTTTGATGTGAAAAAAACATGCCGTTTTTCCACGAAATCACCCATCGTGAGGCCATGCTACCGCCGCAGCCAAACCTGTAGGAGGCATCCTTGATCGCGTTGCTACAAAGAGTTACTCGCGCGCGGGTGCGCGTAGGCGAGCGGGTCGTCGGAGAAATCGGCACCGGCCTCCTTGCGTTGCTAGCCGTGCAGCCTGATGACAGCGAAGAACAGGCCGACCGGTTACTGGAACGGACGCTCAACTATCGAGTCTTTGCTGACGCCGACGGCAAGATGAATCTCAGCGTGCGGGACATCCTGGGCGGGCTGCTGGTCGTATCCCAATTCACGCTGGCAGCCGATACGGACAAGGGAAATCGTCCGGGTTTCAGCCGCGCCGCGGCACCTGAGTTGGGCTTGCGGCTCTTTGATCACTTCGTGGCGCGCGCCCGCGCGCTGCATGCACCCGTAGCAACCGGGGAATTCGGTGCGCACATGCGGGTTGAACTAGTGAACGACGGGCCGGTCACGTTCTGGCTTGAGACGTGACTCCCGTCACGCCCTCGACATTCTCGAGATGACGTCGTCGTTCATGTTTGACCGTCGCCAGAACCCTTCGCGTATGATGTTGACCGTTCGATTTATGTAACGAGGAGCGGGTCATGGGCCCCATTGGATTCAAAGAGTTACTGATCATCCTGGTCATCGCGCTGCTGGTATTCGGCGGCAAGAAACTGCGAACGCTCGGCACCGATCTCGGCTCGGCTGTACGCGGGTTCAAGAAGGCGATGAGCGAAGGCGAGGCAGACGAATCTGTGAAGCAGCTGAAACACATGGAAGGTGACGCGGAGTTTCAGGCAGAGCGCAAAGATCCGGCTGAAGCCAGCAAGTCATCTGCCAAGTAATCCGCTGCGCCTGCCATGTTTGAGGTCGGCTTCTCCGAGATTCTGCTGATCGTGGTGATCGCGCTGATCGTGCTCGGGCCGCACAAACTTCCAAAGCTTGCTGCAGACATCGGTCGCTGGGTTGGCCGAGCTCGCGCTATGGCGCGTCAGCTCAGCAATCAGCTGAACGAGGAAATCAATCTCGAAAAGATGGCCCAGGCGAACGATATCAAGAACGCCAAGCCCGCCACGCCGCCCGCACCGGCTGCACCGCCCATGGCCGCCGCAATCGCTGCGCCGATGAGTGCCGAAGGCAAACCCAGCATTGCTTCCGCGCCGGCGCCGGAACCTGCTGCACCCAACGCCAGCGGCCATGAGCGAACCGGAACCTGAAGACCAAGAAGATCTGAGAGAAGGCACGCTGATCTCGCATCTTCTCGAGCTGCGCAATCGGCTCCTGAAGGCAGCGCTCGGCATCGCGGTTGCGATGGTTCCCTGCATGATCTATGCGAACAAGATCTTCGAGTTCGTAGCGCTCCCGATTCAGGCGAAACTGCCCAAAGGCTCCGGACTCATCACGACGAGTCTGAGCGCCACTTTCGTAACGCCTTTCAAGCTGGCGGTGTGGGCGGGCGTATTCGCCGCCATGCCGATCGTGCTGTATCAACTGTGGGCGTTTGTCGCGCCCGGGCTCTATCGCCGCGAAAAGCGCTTTGCAGTGCCGCTTCTGATATCCAGCGTCATTCTGTTCTACGCTGGCGTGGCATTCGCGTATTACGCGGTGTTCCCGGTGCTGTTCGCATTCTTCATCACGACAGCGCCGCAGGGCGTCGCCGTGATGGCGGATATTTCCAACTATCTCGATTTCGTGCTGACGCTGTTCTTCTCGTTCGGGGTGGCCTTCGAGGTGCCTGTTGCGACAGTGCTGCTCGTGGCGACAGGTCTCGTCAAGATGAAGACGCTTACGGGTAATCGCGGTTATGTGATCCTGGCAATCTCCGTCATCGCGGCCGTACTCACGCCGCCCGACGCGGTATCCATGTGCCTGATGGGCGCGCCGATGTACCTTCTGTATGAGTTCGGCATTGTGATGACGCGCATATTGGTAAAGGATCGCGACAAAGACGACGAATCGTCCGACGTCGACGTGGAACCCACGCAATCCAAGTAGCTCCCGCCGTCCGTCCCAGCTTGCCGCTGCGGGGCAATATCGGTCACACTCCAGACCACTTGAGCGCGGACCACCGCGCTTTTTAGCATTCGGGAAAAAGAAAAATGAACGATTCCCAGGCTACTTTCTTCGGCCATCCGCGCGGACTCGCGACGCTCTTCTTCACTGAGATGTTTGAGCGCTTCACGTATTACGGCATGCGGGCTCTGCTCACGCTGTTCCTGAGTGCGGCGGTGGCGAGTGGCGGCTTCGGCATGACGCAACAGGAAGCCGGAGCGATCTACGGTATCTACACCGGCGCCGTGTACTTGTTTTGCGTCCCGGGCGGCTGGATCGCAGATCGCATTCTTGGCCAACGCCATGCGGTCTGGTACGGCGGCATTCTGATCGCCATCGGCAACTGTGTTCTCGCGATCCCGTCGAGCCGCAATGTCTTCTACCTGGGGCTGATGATCATCGTGCTTGGCGTGGGCCTGCTGAAACCCAACGTTAGCGCCGTCGTCGGCGCGCTCTACAAGGATCAGCCCGGTTATCGGCGTGACGCCGGCTTTTCGCTCTTTTACATGGGCATCAATCTGGGCGCTTTCATCGCCCCGCTGATTGCCGGTACGGTCGGTGAAAAAGTCGGCTACCGCTTCGGGTTTCTCGCGGCGGGCCTGGCGATGGTGATCGGCGTGGTGCAGTTCAAGATGACGGGCAGGTACCTCGGGGACGCTGGCCTGGCACCAGTCTTTCGCAATCCGCAGGAGAAATCGCGCAACGTCCGCATCGCACTCGCAGGTCTTGCGGTCCTGATTGTGGTGGCCGCGCTCGCGTACTTCGGTGTCATACGGCTGACAGCGAACGGGCTCGCCTGGCAAATGCTCAGTGTGATGGCGCTCATCGCGCTTGCGGTGTTCGGTGGCATTCTGATCCTTGGCGGCCTGGACGCCGCGGAGAAGAAGCGCATTGGCGTGATATTTGTCTTCTTCGTCTGCGCCGCACTCTTCTGGGCGGGCTTCGAACAGGCGGGATCCACCTTTAATTTCTTCGCGCGCGACTATACGGATCGGTCCTGGCTCGGCAGCTGGTTCGCGGATGGCCAGCATCCGGCAAGCTGGTATCAGTCCGTGCAGCCGATCTTTGTGATCCTGCTGTCGCCGGTATTCACCTGGGTGTGGGTGGCGCTCGGCCGGCGCAATCTCGATCCGTCCGCGCCGCTGAAGTTCGGTCTTGGGCTCATTCAACTCGGTCTCGGCATGGGTGTGATGGCCATAGCGGCGGCACTCGTCGTTTCGAGCCACGGCAAGGTCATGCCGACGTGGCTGATGCTCACCTATCTCGTGCACACGACGGGTGAGTTGTGCCTGTCGCCGGTGGGCCTCTCGAACGTGACCAAGCTGTCGCCGCCGCGCTTCGTCGGGCAGATGATGGGTACTTGGTTTCTGGGCGCAGCGATTGGTAACACGGTGGCGGGACTGGTCGGCGGTGAAGTCGGCAGCGGCGGCGCAGAGGCCATGCCGGGCCAGTTCTTGCTCATGCTCGCGATCGGCGGCGGCGCAGGCGTCGTCGTCCTGCTCTTGAGTCCACTACTGCGCCGGATGATGGGCGGCATCAAATAATTCCTTTCCAGGGAGTCGCATCATGTCGAGATCCATTCGGGCCGCCGCGCTGATCGGCGCCGGCCTCATTGTTGCGCTCAACGTCTCGTCACAGGAATCTGCACAGCAGGAAACAGCAGATCAGTTTGTCGCCCGCCTCAATAAAGACCTCACCAGCCTGAGCCTTGAGGGCAACAAGGCGGCGTGGACGCAGGCAACCTATATCAACGTCGACACGGAATGGCTGAACGCCAAAGCGAACGAACACTTCCTCGCCTATTTCAGCAACGCTGTGGAAGAGTCCAAGCGCTACCTCGGCGCGAGCTTGAGCAAGGACACGGGACGCGCGCTCGATATCCTGCGTCAGGGCGTGTCGGTGCCAGCGCCGAACAATCCGGCAAAGCGCGCGGAACTCACGACGCTCGCGGCGCATCTGGAGGCGGCATACGGTGAAGCGGAGTATTGCCCGAAGGGCAAGGATTCCTGCCGCAACATCGATCAGCTATCGGAGACGCTCGCCAAGAGTCGCGATTACAACGAGCAGCTCGACGCCTGGGCGGGCTGGCATTCCACTGCGCGTGGTTCACGCAAGGATTATCAGCGTCTGGTTGAACTCTCCAACGAAGGCGCGCGCGAACTTGGCTACCAGGATGTCGGCGCCCTGTGGCGTTCAGGCTATGACATGGGCGCCGACGCATTTGCGGCAGAAACCGAGCGCCTTTACGGTCAGGTCAAACCGCTCTACGAGCAGCTGCACTGCTACGCGCGCGCGCGTCTGCAAAAGAAATACGGCGCGGACAAGGTGCCTTCGGGCAAACCGATCCCTGCACACCTTCTCGGGAACATGTGGGCGCAGCAGTGGAACAAGATCTATGACCTGCTCGAGCCGTATCCGGGCGTCGCGAATCTCAATGTGGATGAGGCGCTGAAAGACCAGGCCTACGACGCCAGTCGCATGATGAAGTCCGCCGAGAATTTCTACATGTCGATCGGCTTCCCGCAGCTGCCCGACACTTTCTGGGAGCGCTCGATGCTCGTGCGTCCGCGTGACCGCAACGTCGTGTGTCACGCAAGCGCCTGGGATATCGACAGCAGCCAGAAAGACGTGCGCATCAAGATGTGTGCGACGCCCACGGAAGAAGATCTGACGACGATGTACCACGAGCTGGGACACGTCTATTACTTCCTCTCGTATCGCGACCTGCCATTTATCTTTCACGGTGGCGCGCATGACGGCTTTCACGAGGCCATCGGTGACACCATCAATTTGTCGATGACGCCCGGCTACCTGCACACGATCAATCTCGTTGGCGACGTCAAGCCCAGCAAGGAGTTCGTGATCAATCAGCAGATGAAGATGGCGCTCGACAAGATCGCGTTCCTGCCGTTCGGCAAGCTCATCGATCAATGGCGCTGGAAAGTGTTCTCGGGCGAGATCAAGCCGGAGAACTACAACGCCGCGTGGTGGGAACTGCGGCGGAAGTATCAGGGAATCGCGCCGGCGCTGGAGCGGACGGAACAGGATTTCGACGCGGGCGCGAAGTATCACGTTCCTGCCGGCGTGCCCTACACGCGCTATTTCCTTTCATACATCGTCCAGTTCCAGTTCCAAAAGGCGCTGTGCCAGGCCGCCGGTTTCAAGGGCCCCTTGAGCGATTGTTCAATCTATGGCAACAAGGAGGCGGGCAAGCGCTTCGCCGCCATGCTGTCGAAAGGTCAGAGCCAACCGTGGCAGGACACACTGTTCGAGCTCACCGGTACGCGCCAGATGGATGGCTCCGCCATCATCGAATATTTCCAGCCGCTGATGAGCTGGCTCAAGACGCAGAACAAAGGCCAGCAGTGCGGCTGGTGAACCAGCGATCAACGCCGGGAGATGAAATGGCAGATGAACGCATCCCACCGCAATTAACCTTCAAGGCGATCGCCCTGTCGATTGTCCTGACGCTCGTGCTCATGGCGGCAAACGCCTATCTCGGCCTCTTCGCCGGGCTAACGATTGCAACGGCCATACCCGCGGCAGTGATCGCCATCGCCGTACTTCGATTGTTCGGGCCGCCGAACATGCTCGAAAACAACATCGTGGCAACGGGGGCGTCTGCAGGTTCCTCGATCGCTTCAGGTGCAATCTTCACGCTGCCGGCTCTGGTACTCATGGGCTGGTGGAAGGACTTCAACTACGGCTGGACACTCGCCATCATCGGTCTTGGCGGCTTGCTCGGCGTGCTCTTTTCCGTCCCGCTCCGCCGCACGATGATCGTCGAGCAGAAGCTGCAATTCCCTGAAGGCGTGGCTGCGGCCGAAGTGCTCAAGATGAGCGAGAACCCGACCGAGGGTGTGAAGTGGCTTGGCCTCGCGACACTTGCCGGCGGCCTCTTTAAACTCGCAACGTCCGGATTACGGCTGGCGCCGGAGTCGCTGACCGTATCGCGATATTTCGGCGAGCGCACCGTCGGTTTCTTCAGCTTCGGATTGTCGCCTGCGCTGATCGCAGTCGGTTACATCGTAGGGCTCAACATCGGGGCACTCGTCGCGGGCGGCGGGTTGCTCGCTTACTGGGTCTTTATCCCCATCTACAGCACCTGGTTCCTGCACCTCGATCCGACACTCGCGCAAACGGTCGCCGGCCTGAGTGCCGAAGATGCTGCCGGCGCGATTCGCGGCGCACAGGTCCGCTACATCGGCGTCGGTGCCATGCTCGTCGGGGGCCTCTGGACCATCTGGTCGTTGCGAGCCTCGCTCGTTGCCGGTGTGCGGAGCGGCCTCAATATGCGCGCGCAAGGCGGCGACGTACCGCATACGGAACGCGACATCCCGATGAAATTGATCCTCATCGGTACGGCGGTCTTCGTGCTGCCTCTCTTTATTCTTTACCAGCAGGCAGTCGGCAGCTGGGGCGTCGCGCTCGCCATGGCGATCATCATGATCATCACCGGATTTCTTTTCTGTTCGGTCGCTGCGTACATGGCCGGCATCGTCGGCTCGTCAAATTCACCGGTCTCCGGCATGACCATCTGCACGATGCTGTTCGCCGCTCTCGTGCTGCTCACGATGATCGGACGCAACGGTGTAACGGGGCCGGTTGCCACCGTTCTGATCGGTGCCGTCGTCTGCACCGCGGCTTCAATTGCGGGCGACAACTTGCAAGATCTGAAGGCCGGATACCTGATTGGCTCCACCCCCTGGCGCCAGCAGGTGATGCTTGCGATCGGCGCCGTGTCGGGCGCGTTCATCATGGCGCCCGTGCTCAATCTCTTTAACAGGGCCTACGGCATCGGCGTACCGGCATTTCCCGGAGCACATGCACTGCCTGCGCCGCAAGCCAATCTGGTGAAAGCGGTTGCCGAAGGCATGTTCGGCGGCAAGCTTCCCTGGAACATGATCATCGTCGGCCTCGTGGTCGGCGCGCTCATCATAGCGCTCGACTCCTGGCTCAAGCGGAGCGGGTCGCGCTGGCGAACGCCGGTGCTCGCGGTGGCGGTAGGTATCTATCTTCCGCTCGATGTATCGACGCCGCTCCTCGCCGGGGGATTGCTGTGCGAATTCGCGCGCCGCTGGCACGAGCGCCGCCACCCTGGCAAGGATCCGGAAAAGCTGATGCAGAACGGAATGCTGTTCGCCGCCGGCATGATTACGGGCGAATCGCTGATGGGAGTGATCATCGCCATCCCGATCGTGATCTATCACGACGCGGACGTCATGGCAGTGAGCGAAGCGCTGCGTTCCGGCCAGTGGGTCGGCGTCGCGGTTCTCGCCGCGATCTGTTACTGGCTGTACCGGATCGCGACGCGCCGGTCGCCCGCAACCGCCTAGCGGACCTACAGCGCTTGCGGCCGGAAGGCCGCTACAATTCGCGCTCTCATGAGCGCATCCGGACGTCAACGAGCCTTAACCGTAGTCGCGTGCTTCGCGATCCTCTACTTCGTGTGGGGTTCGACCTACGTCGTCAACAAGTTCGGCCTGCATCAGCTGCCGCCGCTGTTGCTCGGCGGTGCGCGCTTCACCATAGCAGGGCTCATCATGATCGTGCTCGCCCTGACGCGGGGCGCGCGACTCGCAAACACGCGCACGGAATGGCGCGACGTGCTCATCATGGGCCTTCTCGGCGTTGCGTTGTCGAACGCGATCAATCTCTGGGCGTTGCAGTACGTAATGGCGAATCAGTCGGCGCTGATCAATGCGAGTTCGGCCTTCTGGATCGCGGCATTCGGCACGGTCGGCGCGAAGGGCAACACTCTCTCTCTGCGCGCACGAGTTGGTCTTGGCATCGGATTCGTGGGGGTTGCCCTGATTCTCTGGCCCAAGGGTGGGCTGATCCCGGCGGTGCATTGGGCCGAGCTTGCAATTTTGATCGGCTGCTTCGTCTGGGCAATCTGCACAATCTATTACCGGCACATTGAGAACCGGCTCGCGACATTCATGTTCGTCGGGCTGCAGATGCTGACGGGTGGGCTCACGATGCTGATCGCGGGCTTCGCGGCGGGAGAAGCATCGCGCTGGAGCTGGCAACCTTCGGGAATGCTGGCTCTCGCCTATCTGACGCTGTTCGGCTCCTGTCTGGCGTACGCCGCTTTCGCCTATCTCGCCCGCAACACTACGCCGGCGCGACTCGGCACGTATTCATACGTCAATCCTGCCGTCGCCTGCCTGCTCGCCTGGATATTTCTGGATGAGAAGGTCGTGGCGCTGCAATTCGCGGGTATGGCCATCATCCTGGTCGGCGTAGTTCTGGTGACGGTCGAGAGCCCGAGCGGCGCGCCCCCGGAAGACGCTTAGTTCGGCGGTGGCCTGCGCACGATGATCTCAACTCGTCCGCGTGGACCGATGAACCACGAGCCCAGCCAGCTCGTTATGCTCACGATCATGGCGCTCCAGAACGCCGCGCCAAATCCCGCCAGATGAAAACCACCGAGCAGCCACGCAACCAAGCCGAGCATTGCCGCGTTGATGACGAGGAGAAAGAGGCCGAGCGTTACCAGCAGCATCGGCAGGGTCAGGAGGACGGTCAGCGGTCTCACGAACGCGTTGACGATACCGAGGAGTGCCGCGGCGATGAGCAGCGTCCCGCCGCTATCGAAGCTTACGCCGGAGACGACCTGCGACGCGATCCACAAGCCGATGGCGGCGATTGCCGCGCGAACCAGAAAGCCAAGCATGGGATTGTCCTCACCGTGGCGGCTGCAATGACACCTAAGTCTGCCGCAGTCGGGCCGGAAGGCGGCAATTCAAGGTCCGCAAACTACTACTTCGTGCGTCGCGTGTCCGCAGTCTTCACTTTACTGTCTGCGCCGGCCGGCGCGCGCTGCTTGTGGTCATCTTCAAGCATGAGTCGCATTTGACGAAAGAGAATGGGCCAGCCAAGACGCAAGCGCGCATAGATCGGATCCCATTCCGGCGTATCCGGTATGCCCGAACCGAGCACGCGCAACACAGCGGACGAATCCTTCGAGTCGAGCAGGAAATCATCCACGAGAGCACTGTTGCTCGGCGGAGAGCCCGGCAATTTCAGGTACACGAGCCGCAGGCGCCGATTGGGTTCGAAGATATCGATCTGCGCGTCACGGCCGCCGCGATCCTTGCGCTCGACAAAGAACCGGCCGCCGGGCCGCGGTTCGACGATCGCACGGTCCGCGTACCAGCGCAGGATCGTCGGAACGTGAGTGAGCGCCTCCCAGACCCGCTCGACGGGAACGGCAATCTCAACGTGCTGTGCGTAGCCGCGCGTGCGAACCAGGGACATGTTGCAGCTCATCTGACGGGGAAGCGCTATTCTGCCACCGCTTTGCGACCAGGACGCGGCCGGGCCTACAATTGGTTCACAAAAATCACAAATCGTGATTTGCCAGGGGAACGTCTCATGCTTTGGGTTGAAATCGTGATCGCGCTTGCGATTCTCGAGTTCGTCGTGTTCGGCATTTTCGTTGGCCGCGCGCGAGGTAAATATCAAGTGCAGGCGCCCGCGACGAGCGGCAATGAGATGTTCGAGCGGTATTTCCGTATCCACTACAACACGCTTGAACTCCTGGTCGTGTTCGTGCCGGCGATCCTGCTGTTTGCCCTGCATATCAGCGCACGTTGGGCGGCAATTGTCGGCGCGGTGTATCTCATCGGCAGAATTCTCTACTTCAGGGAATATTCGCAGGATCCGCAGAAGCGGGAACTCGGCTTCATCCTGTCGATGCTTCCCGCGTTGATTCTGCTCCTGGGCGGACTCGGAGGATTGGCGGCGGAGGCACTGCGCGCGCCGCACGCCGACGTGATCGTCGAAGCCCCGCGCTAGATCAAGGTGCCGGGCTTCAGGTTCGCCAGCTGATTTCGAGTTGCTCGCCGACTCGCAGCTCCCGTCCGGCGCCCTCGACAATGATGAGATTCTGACCAAAGGCAATGCCTTGCAGTGCTTTGGACCAGCGATACGCCTTGAGCGTGCGCAGCGGTTCGTCGCCTTCGACCTCCGCCGTCTTCTGATTGGTCGTGGTGATACTGCAGCGCAAACACGGCTTCACGACCCGCAAGCACAGCCCGTCGAGCCGTAGCTCGTGAATTCGATCCTCGTCATACGCGTCGATCCCGGCGAGCACGATGTTCGGGCGAAAACGATCCATCGGCAGCGCGCGGGTGAGCCGCCCGTTGAGATCCGCGAGTGAGCCTTCCGAAATTGCGAGCAGCGCAAAGGCATCGGCGAACTCAGTGACGGCGTGCGTTGCACCCGTCCATTGCGGGCTGCTGGCACGCTCGCGCGTCCCATCGAACGCCACCAGCCGCAGCTGCTCTCCGAGGAACGCCGTCAACCAGGCGGCCACTTCCTCGCCTTGGTCGATACCGCCGCACGTGTCGCGCCAGATCACGACATCCGTGCTCGCGCTACCCGGGCGCTGGACGACATCAACCGCCGCCATGCCGGGCGCACCAAGCCGCACTCCATTGGCAAACAGCGCCGTTTCAATGAGCGCGAGACGCGGCAGTTCACGCTGCGTGACGAACCGGCCATTCGGCCGCACGATCAGCCAGTGCCGATCGTGGAGAAATCCAGTGCGTGCGAGTTCGAGCGATGCACTGCCGATGCCGCGACATGACTTGACCGGGTAGACGTTGAGAGCTGCGATGCGAGCGCGATCCGTCATGCGTCACCCGCGCCCTGGTTCTACCGGTTTGCGCAAATCCTTATCTCGATACATCCGCCGATCGGCAAGGGACAACAGCTCCTTCATGTCGCGGCTGTCCTTCGGATAGTTCGCAAGGCCAATACTGACGGCACAACGGATCATGCGCGCGCCGATATTGAGCGTGGTGCTCGAAACACTGTTGCGTATGCGGGTAGCGACGACGAGTGCCGACTCGGGATCAGCGCCGGTCAGGAGCACGACGAATTCGTCCCCGCCGAGGCGCGCGGCAAAATCGGTCGTCCGAATCGAGCGCAGGATCGAATTGGCGACAAGCACAATTGCGTTGTTGCCGGCTTCGTGGCCGTGGCCATCGTTGATCGCCTTCAACCCATCGAGATCGATCAGGAGAAGCGCGAAGAGACGACCTTGCCGTTCGGCAGCGGCGTGTTCGCGCTTGTAGATCTCGTTGAATGTCCGCAGATTGAACAGTGCGGTCAGCGTATCGGTCTGGGCAAGATTCTCGATACGATTACGCGCGGCATAGACGTCATAGGCCAGAGTCGTCGTAAGCCACGCGACCAGCATGTAGGGAACCAGAACCCCGAGCGCGCGTGCGATATATGCGGGCGACAGTACATCGACGGCCGGATTGTCGGCCGCTAGCAGCATATAAAGAGCAGCCACCAGAACGACCTGCAGCAGAGTCACCAGCCGCCCAAGGGTGAGCGCGCACACGATGACCGGCAGCAGATACAAATTCACCAGGGGACTCAGATCCTTGCCGGAATAGAACAGGGTCACCGTGATGAACGCGAACATCAGCCAGGTTTCGGCCGCGAGCTTGAGGCGCGTCTGTCTGGGAAAGAGTCTGCGCACTCGCAACGTCACCGCGACCAGTGCGAACGCAGCCATGGCAATCAACACGGGGACGGCACGGGCTGTGGACTCTGTGCTGAGAGCAATGAAAAGCCCGACGACAGCGATCAGCAAGGCATCGACGACAGCCACGCTTTTCACGAAGCGCTGCAATTCGTGCTGGCGTATCTCCGTGTCGGGAGCCGTGTTCGTCGGTCGTTGATCCATAGCCGCTGCCACAGTCGAATCCGCGGGCCCTAGAGACGCGTTTGGGCAACCTGCTTGTCACGTTGCGGGACCTGCGTCTTCAGCGTATCGATGGCGATGCGCACTTCCGCGTCGCGCTGTGCCAGCGGCCGCTTGTCGTGTTCATCCGCAGGGGGCGCTGCCTGCGCCTTCAACACGACATCCGGCACGATACCCTTCTTTTGAATCGATGCGCCGGACGGTGTGAAGTACCGGGAGGTCGTGAGCTTGATCGCCCTGCCATCCGACAGGGGGATGATCGTCTGAACCGAGCCCTTGCCGAAAGTTGTCTGGCCGATCAGCGTCGCGCGATGATGATCCTTCAACGCACCTGCAACGATCTCCGAAGCAGAGGCCGAACCGCCGTTGACGAGTACCGCAATCGGTGCGCCGTCGATGAGATCGCCCGGAGTCGCGTCCATTTCGAATCGCGACTCCGGTGTACGGCCGCTCGCCGTCACGATGATTCCGTCGTCGAGGAAATCGTCCGACACGCTGACGGCCGCTTCCAGCACGCCGCCCGGGTTGTTCCTCAGGTCGAGTACGATGCCTTTGAGATGGCCCTGCGCTGCCGTGCGCAAACTCGCCAGCGCGGCACGAAAGTCGGCGCCGGTCGTCTCACTGAATTGGGTAACGCGCACATAGCCGAAGCCTGGCTCCAGCATTTCCTGCTTGACGCTGCGCACCTGAACGTTGGCTCGCACCAGGGTGAAGGTCAACGGCTGCTGACTGCCTTTGCGCGTGATCCCCACCTTGACCTTGGTGCCGGGCTCGCCACGCATGCGCGCAATCGCATCGTTGAGATCGGACTCCGCAATCGGCACATCATCGATGCTGGCAATAACGTCGCCTGCCAGGATTCCGGCAAGTGCGGCCGGCGTATCGTCGATAGGTGCAATGACGGTGACCGCGCCGTCCTCGATGGCGACTTCGATGCCGACACCGTAGTAGTTGCCTGTCGTGTTGATGCGCATCTCGTCGTACTGCTCGTCATCGAGATATGCCGAGTGCGGGTCGAGGCCGCCCACCATGCCGCGGATGGCATCCTGCATGAGTTTGTGGTCGTCGACCGGGTCGACGTAGTCCGTGCGGACGCGTTCAAACACTTCCGCGAGCACATGCGCATCCCGCCAAGGCAATGTCGACTCGGGTTCCGGATCCTTGCCCGCGGACGCTCCCTGCGACAGGTTCACAGAGATGCCGATGATACCGCCCGCGAACAGGGCGATAACGGTACGCGACTTGCTTGAACTCATCGGGACGAGCTCCGTCTGGTGGGCCCAGGTATGAGGGCTCAGGCGATACTACCGCCGTCGCGCGCGGCTCACCATGGCACGGAATTTGAAGTCCCCGTGATGACTCGAGGGAAGGCTCTAGCTGTTGACCGCAGCGTTGGCGGGCGGCGGCGGCGCAGCGGAGCTGCGCTGCTGCTTGAGAAAGAACTCGAATAAGGGCAGATCGATCAGCACCTCGGCGAAAGGTTGCGATTTGCCGATGCTGAACCCTTGCGCATAGTCGACGCCAAGCGCCGCCACGCGCTCGCGTACCAATTCCGTCTCGACGCATTCGGCGACCGTGTTCATGCCGAGTGCCCGCGCCATCTGCGCAATGGCCGCCACCAGCGTACCGGCCCGCTCCTGGCTTGCGACGTCGCGCACGAGGCTCCCGTCGATCTTGAGCGTGTCGACGGACAGATCCTTCAGGTGTGCAAAAGACGTCAGGCCGGAGCCAAAGTCGTCGAGCGCCACACGGCAGCCGAGGGCACGCAGTCGTTCAAAGATTGGCCCGGCTTTGCCAGCATGGGTAACCGCATCCGCTTCGCTAACCTCGAACACCACGCGATCGGGGGCAACCCGATGTTCCTTGAACGCCGCCACCACGAAGTCGCAAAAGTCCGCCTTGGCAAGCGAAGCACCCGAGATATTGATCGCGAACGCCGCCGGGTGGCGCTCGAGGATTTCGGCATTGGCATGCAACTGCCGCAGTGTATTGGTGATGACCCAGCGATCGATGTCGGGCAGCAGCTGAGCTCGCGTGGCCGCAGCGAGGAACTTGGACGGCGCGATCGAGTTCCCTTGACCATCGTTCATGCGCAGAAATACTTCGAACTGCAGATCCGCGCGCTGCGCCGAGAGCGGCATGATGGTCTGCAGATCGAGGCGAAACCGATTGTCAGCGAGCGCTTCCTTGAGGAGCGCGACCAGGGTGAAGTCGCTGTTGCGGCGGATGATGCTGATGTCGGCGTCCTGGTAGAGCTCCACCCGGCCGCGACCGCGCGCCTTCGCCGTCTTGCATGCCACCTCTGCGCAGGCAAGTGCGTGCGCGAGTTTGACGCTGCCGGAGGGAACGCGGGCGACGCCGCAGCTGATCGAAATGGACGTGCTGCCCTCGCCACGGACGGGTCCCAGTTGCGAGACGGCACTGCGCAGCGCTTCGGCCACCGCCAGCCCACATTCGGGATCGCAGTTCGGCAGAAAGAGCGCGAACTGATCACCAGCGATGCGGGCAGCAAATGCCTGGGCGTGCACGGGTCGACGCAGAAACTCGGAAATCTTGGCGATGACTTCGTCACCCACGTGCATGCCGAAATCGTTGTTGATGGTGTCGAGGTGATCGACGTCCGCGAGTACGACACAGTTGCCCGCACCGTCCTTGGTTGCGGTCAGCACGTTGCGCGCCTGTTGCTCGAAGGCTGTCGATGTCAGCAATCCGGTCAGCGTGTCGTAGTTGTTCTCGAGGACCGCCGTGACGCGGCGGCCGAGCAATTCAATGAGCCGCGTGTGGCGCAGGTCGAAGTCGATGCCGTCGGCCGGGCGAAACATCGCGAGAATACCAATCACCCGCCCCGTGACGTGGCGCACCGGCACGGACACGATCTTGAACGGCGGAACATCCGTGGCTCCCGCGGCGATCCTGTTGACGACCATCGTGCGGCCCTGCAATTGCGCCAGACTGAACAGATGGCGATGAGTGCGGGTCAGCACATCAGCCTCGCCAGCGCGCGCAGCACCCTGCGGGGTACGGCAGATAGCGATGTTGCGTTCCGGGATAAGCAGGGCGCCAAGCACCGCGGTGAGATTGCTCGCGCACGTTTGCACGAGACGGCGCAGTTCATCTGCGGCGTTGGTCGTCGATTCGTCGTCGGAGACGGACAGCAGCAGGTCGAGGTCCTGCGAGCGGGCGTCGAGACTGCGATGCAGGCGACCGATACTGGTATTGGCGGCGAGCTCACGTTGCAGGCAACCAAGCGCCGGACTCAGCAGTCCGTGAATCAGGGAGAACGGACGCTCTTCGCCGGAGGCATTCGGACGACAGGACAGGCACACGATTGCCTGCAACTCGGCGAGATCATCCCGCAACCGAAACACATAGACGGGCGTGCCATCCTCGAGATGTCCGTCGAAACCGGCGCTGTCGCCCTGAGTCGAGCCGCCAGTTGCCGCGCCAGCCGCATCGAGAACAGCACCATCGTCACTGCGCGCTCGTTCGACAAGCGCGTGCAAGTCGGGACTATTGAAGCCATCGCTCGCCCATACGAGTGCGCCGCGCCCATCGTAGATGGCGATGTTCTGAGCACGCGGCAACAGCATCTTGATGAGCTGGCCGTAAGTGTCGTACGCCGTACCAGCGGGTTGCGCCGTGTCTTTGTTGGTTGAATAGGCCGTCATACCCGCCCTGCCGCCCTGATGTCAGGTACGCAAAATCAGCGAGAACGGCCTGCGGTGTCTTTGAATTGGTCGGCGATTTCACGACTATTCGCCGGCCTTTAGCGGGTGTCGCTCGATTCTTCGACCTGGCACCCACTCCGGTTGCGCTCACGGGCGTGAGGGATCCCGGCTCTACCCCATCCCCGGGGCCTGGAGTTGGACATAATCCAGTCACCGCGAGCCTAGTTTCTGCTTGAACCAGGGGTGCGGATTCACAGGCCGCGAACCCTTGCGGATCTCGAAGTAGAGCTCCGGCCGCGCTTCTCCACCCGAGTCGCCAACGGTTGCAATCACATCGCCTGGCGCCACCCAGTCGCCGACCGATTTGAAAATCTGCTCGGTGTGGCCATAGAGGCTCAGATAGCCCCCACTGTGTTCCAGTATCAACAACAAGCCCAGGCCAGGAAGCCAGTCCGCGTAGATCACACGCCCATAGTACAAAGCCCGGACCTGCGTGCCGCGCTCCGTGGCCAGCATCACGCCATTCCAGGCGATGCCCGACGAGCGCTGTGTTCCGAAGTCCGCGACGAGCTTGCCTTGCACCGGCCAGACGAGCTGGCCACGCAGTTTGTCGAAGGGCTCCTGGCGATCGATCGGGAAATCGCGTAGCGCGCGGCGCAACTCTTCCAAGAGGCGCGTCAGTGTTCCAGCCTCCCGCTTCAGATTATCGAGCTGTGCCGAGCGTGTCTGGAGCCTGCCGCGCACAGCGACGAGCGCGCTTGCGCGCTCGCTGCGTGCCGCTTCGAGCGCGTCCACCTGTCGTTGGCGCTCGGTGGTCAACTCATCGAGACGCCTGTTTTCCTCGTCGAGCTGCACCTCGAGAGCGCTGAGATGCGCCACGATATTTTGGATCGAAGCGATCTGGTCCGCGCGGGCGCGACCGAAATAGCTGTAGTAGGCAAACATGCGTCCAAGCGTCGCGGGGTCTTGCTGGTTAAGAAGCAGCTTCAGCGGCTCGTCGTGGCCGATGAGGTACGCCGCTCGCAGTTGCGAGGCAAGAGCGGAGCGCTCCAGTTGAAGTCCGCGTTCCTGGGTCTGGCGATCGGTCTCGAGCGCCATACGCCGCTGCTCGGACAAGCGCCGCTGAGCCCGCAATCCATCGAGTCTCTGATGAGCCTGGGTCACCTGAAGTTCGGTCGCGCGGAGCGTTGCCACCACCGCATCGCGCTCGGTAGCCGCATCGCCCACCTTGCGCTCGACCTCGGCAATCTGGGCGCGCAGCCGCGCGAGCCGTTCCGCGGTGTTGTGTTCGTCGTCGCCGAAAGCGGTCGCGTGCCAAAGGATTGCAGCCAGCACGAAGAGCCAGCAGCAGGACCCTGCCGATGTCAGCAAACCGCCGCTGGGACCGCGAACCGGTCGTGAAAGTGGGGCTAATGGCACTGAAATGACGTTCCTTGGGTCTATTTTCCGCCCTTGCGGCGTGCGCTGTATAATGCGCGACCTTTTTTTGGCGCTCTTCGCCCTCACGATCCAGCGGTACTCATCGCAGCGGCTAGTCGCCGCCGGCGCAGGCAATGCAGGAAATTACCCAACATTTCACTCTCCACCCAGCCCTCTTCATCGGAGCGCTGGTCATGCTCGTCGTCGTGATCATGACTGAGATGCGCGCGCGATCGCAGAGTTTCAGCGGAGTCTCGCCGATGCAGGCGATCCAGCTCATGAACAGAGGTGCGCTCGTCATTGACGTGCGGCCGGCCGAGGCGTTTGCGGCGGGTCATATTGGCGACGCGCGCAACATTGCGGCCGGGGACCTGCCCGGACAAGCCGAGTCGCTCAAGCGATTTCGCGAGAAACCGGTGCTGATCTGCTGCGACACCGGAGTGATTTCGGGCGGCGCCGGTCGCCGGCTGTCGGGTCTTGGTTTCAGCCAGGTTGCGAACCTGCGCGGCGGGCTGAATGCCTGGCGACGCGACAATCTTCCACTCATCAAGGACCCCCGTGGCTGACGGCAGCGCTATGAGCGAACCCGGAATCCTCCTTTACACAACGGACTGGTGTCCGTATTGCGATCGGGCGAAAGCATTGCTCAATCGCAAGGGTCTCAGCTTCCGCGAAATCGATGTCGAGAGGGATCCGAAGATCCGCGAGGAAATGATGGCCCGCAGCGGCCGCCGCTCCGTGCCGCAGATCTTCGTTGGCGATACATACGTCGGCGGCTTCGACGAACTCATCGCGCTCGAGCGCGCCGGCAAGCTCGAGCCGCTCGTGAAAGGCGCGTCCTCGTGAATTGTTTCGCGTAGCCTTCACCCGAATTATCGAGTCGACGACAAACACAACAGCCTTGAGGGAATGCTCATGACGGACGAAACGAGTGCAGCGCCGGTCGCCGGCGCAACCCGCGAAATTGTTCTCAATCAGATCTATCTGAAGGATTGTTCGTACGAGGCACCGAACGGTCCGCGCATTCCCAGCCCGGATTGGAATCCGAAGATCAACGTCAATATGAATACCGCGGCCAGCGAGCTCGGCAACGATCTGCGCGAAGTGGTGCTGACGGTAACGGTGGAAGCCAAGGTTGGCGACGTCACGGCGTTTCTAGTTGAGGTTAAGCAGGCGGGCGTTTTCACCCTGCGCAATCTTGCCCAGGACGAGCTGCGACGCACGGTCTCGAGTTTGTGCCCTGAAATACTGTTTCCGTATGTCCGTGCGGAAGTCGGCAATCTGATTCAGAAGGGGGGCTTCCCTCCATTTCTGCTGCCGCCCGTGAGCTTTGATTCGCTGTATGCACAGTCGATCAAGGCACAGCAGGAGCAGCAGCCGGGCGCTGCGGTCAACTGAATCCGGCCGTGCCGACGGCAGCACCCGCGACCGAATGCATCGCTGTCCTGGGGGCGGGATCCTGGGGCACGGCACTTGCGATTCAATTCGCGCGTGCGGGCTGCAACACACGACTTTGGGGGCGTGAAGCCGACAACATGCCGGCGCTTGCGCGCGATCGACGCAACGCACGCTATCTCCCGGAGGCGGTCTTTCCGGACGCTCTGACGGTCACGGGGAATCTCCGCGAGGCTCTCACAGGGAGCCACGACATAGTTCTCGCCGTTCCGAGTCACGCGTTTCGAGAGTTGCTTGGCGCGATCAAGCCGCTGCTGGTGGCGGGCCAGCGTGTCGCATGGGCGACGAAGGGCTTCGAGGCGGCGACCGGCAATCTGCCGCACCAGGTAGCGAGCGAAGTACTCGGGAATCGCGTTCCACTGGCAGTGCTGTCAGGGCCCACGTTTGCGCGCGAAGTCGGTGCCGGCCTGCCCACCGCGCTCACCATTGCTTCCGCCGACGGAGCGTTTGCCGCGGAACTTGCGCAAAGTATTTCCAGCCACAATTTCCGCGCCTATACGTCCGATGACATCGTGGGAGTGGAGGTCGGCGGGGCCGTCAAGAATGTTATCGCCATCGGCGCGGGCATCTCGGATGGCATTGGATTCGGCGCGAACACGCGTATTGCTCTTATTACACGAGGTCTTGCGGAGATGACGCGTCTCGGCGTCGCGCTCGGCGCGAAGCGCGAGACCTTCATGGGACTCGCAGGACTCGGCGATCTTGTCTTGACGTCGACCGACGATCAGTCGCGCAACCGCCGCTTTGGCATGGCGCTCGCGCGCGGCAAGACGCCGCAGCAGGCATTGGCGGAGATAGGGCAAGTGGTCGAAGGCGCGTTGGCGGCGCGGGCCGTACTCACCGTAGCGCAGCGCCTCGGGGTCGACATGCCGATTTCGGAGGCGATCTACCGCATCGTGCAGGAAAACATGCCCATCAAAGTGGCCGTGGAAGCGCTCATGGGCCGGGAAGTGCGCGCCGAATAGCGCGCTTGGCCGCGGCGACGGTGGAGAATCCGTTCTGTCGCCAGGCTTCATATGCGACGACGGCCACCGCGTTCGCAAGATTGAGGCTGCGATTGCCGGGCAGCATCGGGATCACGAGACGCTGCTCGGCAGCAATGCCCGCCAACACCTGCTGCGGCAAGCCACTTCTCTCCGACCCAAAAAGCAGCGCATCCCCCGAGCGATAGGCCGCTTCGGTGTAATTGCGTCCCTGCCCGGACTCGACCGCAAACATCCGTGCCGCGCCGAGCGTCGCTACGCAGCTCGCCAGGTCCGGGTAAACCTCAACCTCTGCGAATTCGCGGTAGTCCAGCCCCGCGCGCCGCAGCCGCCTCGCGTCGAGCGCAAAGCCGAGCGGCCGGATCAGGTGGAGTCTCGCGCCAGTGTTCGCGCACAGGCGCATCACGTTGCCGGTGTTCGGCGGAATCTCCGGCTCGTGGAGTATGATGTGAAACATGACGGTACCTTTGCACGCGCCCGCTCAGACGCTTGCCGTCGACTTTTGCGGCCTCAAGTTGAATTCGCCGATCGTATTACTCTCGGGCTGTGTCGGCTTCGGCGAGGAATACACGCGCATCGACGGCTTTTCGAATCGCGACGCCGGCGCCATCGTGCTCAAGGGTACAACGTTGAAACCGCGCCTGGGTAATCCACCCCATCGCGTGTATGAAACACCGATGGGCATGCTCAATGCCATCGGTCTGCAGAATCCGGGCGTTGATCACGTGGTCGGGAAGATACTGCCCGAGCTCGACTTCACAGAGACGCGTTTTTTCGCCAACGTCTGCGGCTCGACGATCGAGGAATACGTCGAGGTGACGCGTCGCTTCGATGATTCTCCGATCGATGCGATGGAGATCAACATCTCCTGCCCGAACGTCAAGGAAGGCGGCGTGCAGTTCGGCAACTATCCCGAGATGTCGGCGCGGGTTGTCGCGGCATGCCGGCGCGCAACGCGCAAACCGCTCATTACCAAGCTCTCGCCCAACCAGACCGACATTCGCGAAAACGCGCGCCTCTGCATCGAAGCCGGAACCGACGCATTCGCCGTCATTAACACCGTGATGGGTATGGCGATCGACGTCGAGACGCGTCGCGCCGTCATCGGCAATGTGCAGGGAGGCCTCTCGGGACCGGCGATCAAACCTATCGCGCTGCTGAAAGTTCTGCAGGTCGCCGAAGTCGCGCGCCCGCATCGGGTTCCCATCATCGGTCAGGGTGGCATCGCAAGCGCGCACGATGCGCTCGAATTCATCATCGCCGGCGCTGCGACCGTCGGCGTCGGCACGGCGCTCTTTTACGAACCGCTTGTGTGCCGAAAGATCAATGCGGGTATCGCCGACTATCTGGCGGCAAAGAAACTCAAGTCCATTGCCGACCTGTCCGGCACGTTACGCACCGCTCGCGCGGACGATCTTGCCGTGTCCTGCGCCGCGGGTTGATGAAACGCCCATCCCATCGGTCAGCCGGCGGGCCGATAACTCTCTGCGCCGGATAGGCAAATTCAATCCCGTTGCGTCGAAATGCCTCGACGATCCTCAGGCAGATGGCGTGTTGGCGGTCGAGCGGCGGCATCGCGTAAGAGCTCGCCCGTTCGACGCGTGCACCGAGCGTGAGCCAGCGCTCGCCGACATAGACGGCGAACGGAATCATGAAGAACTGCCGCGTTCCACCGGCGAGGTGCGCGATAAGGCGCACTGGCGGCACGCGAGCCGATTGCAGCTAGCGGTAGCAACAATACGAGGATTGCGACCGCGAACGCGATGGCCTAGTCGGCCAGCGAATTGCCGTAGATCACTGTCTGCGGCAAGCCAAATAGGTCCTTCATAAAAAAAACCGCTCGGACGGTGCTGTCTACCCCTGCCTCAGTATAAGAGCAGCCGTAGTCCGACGGCAGCGGTCGCTGCACATTGTTCACCTACGCTGCTAAGATCGGCCGCGCGCAAGCACAGGCCGACATTGAACGCTGGATCGTTGGTACTCCCGGGGCTCCCGGCCCTGTCGGGGCGCGGATAGATTCGCAAGGACAAGAAGACGGATCGACGATGAAAGTAGTTTACTTGCTGATCGTCATTGCTCTCACGCTGTTTTCAGGACTCGCGGATTCGCGTGCGTTCCTGTACGCCGCACAGACGTGGCCGAATGATCGACTCGACCTTGCGCAGCTCGGCAAAGCGTTGCTGTGCTTTGCGCTCGGCATCCTGCTCTATGTATTGTCCCTGAAGTTCCTGCGCTATCTCGGCGTGCACTCGGCGACCATCCAGACGAGCCTGTGGTTTCTCGCAACGCTCGTGGGCCTCGCGATCCTGAGCGGCGAGTTCCTCAAATGGCAACGCCTCGACCAGGCCATCGCCCTGATCGTTGCCACGGGACTCACCTGGCTGGTGGTTCGAGTCGAAGTCTAGCGCCGCGGAGCTACGCTACGGCGCCAAATCGCGCGTACCTTGCAAGCGCAGGCACGCGCCATGTAGTACGCCGGCGCGCGCGAACTTTCTTGCGGCCAAGCGCAATCAAGATTCCCGGATAACCGTGGGCCTGCTGGTCGGGGTAAGCGAACGCCTGGATATCGAGAGTGCGACGCTCAAAGCCATTGTCGATCAGACACGCGTACAGATCATCGACGTCGACGGCCGAACATGGGAACCAATGGTCCTGCACCTGATACGCCGAGCAGCGCCACAGTGCATTGAGAAAGAGCTCGCCGCCGGGGGCGAGCGTGGACAGGACATTGCGCATGCATTGGCGCCATACGGCTCGAGTACTCGAGATGCAATCGAGGCAATACCCCGTTACCAGCAAGTCGTAGTGCTCGGTGTAACCCTGACCGAGCGGAAAGCGGTGGCGCGCGTCGGTACCAAAGAGCTTGCCAATGACCCAGCGCGTGCGCTGCTCGCGCGCGAATATCTCGCGAGCCTGAGCACCCTTGCGGCCCTCCGCGCCCAGAATGTAGCGCGTGAACGGATTCCAGTCGTTTGCGCCCGGTTCGCCATGCGACCAGCGGCGCACGGTGCGCAAGTTGTCGCGCGACCAATCAGCCATGTCCAGCGCTTCCACATACGGGGCCACGGCGATCGCGTTGTGCAAGGTCGGTCCGCAGCCGTAGTCGAGCGCCCGCTCGAAACGCCGCGGCCTGGAACTCAGGTAGTCGACCAGGCATTTGAGAGTAATGCGCTCGTCGCGACAGATTTTCTTACGGTAGTAGAATTGGAAGTAATCGTCGGCGATCCAGCTGCCGTAAGTCGAATCAATGGCTGTCGTTCCATCGTGCGGCGTCATCATGCTTCCCCTTATCGCTGCGGGCACCAAGCCCGCTCGACAGAGGATTCGTCACGGCAAAATCGCAGCGCTGATCGCGGCACTCGGCGGTCAGGCGATCGGCGCCGACACGATGGCCGCAAGTGCCATCGTGCGCGATACTGATTTGCCCTTCCGTCGAGGCTGCCCTGACAGCGCTCAACAATTTCACTCGTGAAGCAAACGGCCCCACGCGGTTCTTGTTCTCTTGTTCGCCGGGCCACGCACTGGGTTTCAAGCCCGGATTAGGACCCGTTCCTGGTCTCTGATGCTTCGCGCGGTACAGCTTCTTAAGTCAAAAGGTTGCGGCCAATCGTTCATGTGAACAATTGGCGGAACCTGTGAAGGCGCTGTAGGGGGAACCCTGAATCAATCGGTCGGCGCAATCGAAGAGGAATGGTCAGGCGTCGTCCATCCCGAGTTCGCGCAGCTTGCGAGTGAGTGTATTGCGCCCCCAACCGAGGAGCCGAGCCGCATCTTGCCGCCCGCCTCGGGCCTGGTTGAGCGCAACTCGTATCAATGTCCGTTCGAACTCGGGGACCGCCTCGTCGAGCAGTCGCAGCGAGCCCGCACGCAATTGCGTCTCCGCCCACTGTGCCAACAATTTGCTCCAGTCGTGCGGCAGGTTGCCGGACGTCGTGGTTGACCCTCCCAGGTCCGCAGGAATGTCGGTCATCGTGATTTCCCGGCCAGGCGCCGTTACCGTCAGGCGACGACAGGCATTGACCAGCTGGCGAACATTGCCGGGCCAGTCGAACGCAACCAAACGTTGCTCAACGTCCGCGCCGGTCGCCTTCGGATCCACGCCAAGCTCACTGGCGGCTACAGCCAGGTAGTGGCGCAGCAGCTCTGGGATGTCTTCACGACGTTCACGCAATGGCGGTATGGCGATGCGAATGACGTTGAGTCTGTGCAAGAGGTCTTCCCGGAACGCACCGGCGACGACTCTGCTCTCCAGATCCTGGTGAGTCGCCGCAATCACCCGCACGTCCACCCGTACTGGCATTTGCCCGCCTACGCGATAGAACTCGCCTTCGGCGAGGACGCGCAAGAGTCGAGTCTGCAGCGCCGGCGACATATCGCCGATCTCGTCCAGAAACAGCGTGCCGTTGTTCGCTTGCTCGAAGCGGCCTCGCCTTTGTCCCTCCGCTCCCGTGAAGGCTCCTTTTTCGTGCCCGAACAGTTCGGACTCGAGGAGCTCTGCGGTGAATGCCGCGGTATTAAGCGCAATGAACGGTCCTTCGGAGCGCGGACTATGCCGATGCAATGCACGCGCCACGAGCTCCTTGCCGGTACCGGATTCGCCGGTAATGAGCACCGTCATGCTCGATCGCGACAGCCGGCCAATGGCTCGAAACACCTGTTGCATAGCCGGCGCCTGGCCAAGCAGTTCCGGAATTTTGCTGCGGTCGGTCTCGACATCGTGCGAGACGCGCGGCGCCTGCGCGGCGCGGCGCACGAGGTCCACCGCGTGATCAATATCGAAAGGCTTCGGCAGGTACTCGAAGGCGCCGCCCTCATACGCCGCAACCGCACTATCAAGATCGGAATGCGCCGTCATGACGATTACCGGCAGTTCCGGCCGCGAAGTCTGGATAGCGCGCAGCAGGTCGATGCCGCTCTCACCGGGCATGCGGATATCCGTGATGAGCACGTCGGGCACGGCGCGACGCAATGCGTCGAGGACTCCACGCGCTTCGCCGAAGGCCTTGGTCTGCATGCCGCTTTGATTGAGCGCGCGTTCGAGCACCCAGCGTATGGAAGTGTCGTCGTCGACGAGCCAGACGTTAAGAGACTTTTGATTCATCGGCATCAATGGGCAGCAGGATGGTGAAAATCGTACGTCCGGGTGCGCTTTCGAATTCGATCAGCCCGCCGTGGCGCGTTACCAGGTCCTGCGCGATGGCGAGACCAAGACCGGTCCCTTCGGCCCGGCCAGTCACCAACGGATAGAAAAGTGAATCGCGCAACGCGGGAGGCACGCCCGCACCGTTGTCTTCGAACTCTACCGACGCCACCAATCGGTAGTGCAATGACCCAATGCTGGCATTGGTAAGAGCGCGCGTACGCAATATGACTCTGCCTTGCGTGCCAACTGCCTGCAGCGCATTGCGCCCGAGATTGAGCATTGCCTGAATCACGAGATGACGGTCGAGCGCGAGCGATGGCAGGCTTGGGTCGTAATCGCGCTCGACCACCACGCGCGTACTCGCTTCACTTCTCATCAGGTGGTAGACGTGCTCGCAGAGCTCATGCACGTTCAGCGACTCACGCCGCGGCGGGCGGCCCGGGCCGAGCATGGAATCGACGAGATTCGTAAGCCGGTCCGCTTCGGAAATGATGACGTTCGTGTACTCACGCAATGCCGTGTCCTTGAGCGCCCGCTCGAGCAGCTGCGCCGCGCCACGCAAACCGCCGAGTGGATTCTTGATCTCATGCGCCAGTTGACGAACCATCAGCCGGCTGCCACCGAGCTGTGCGAGCAATTGCGTCTCGCGACTGATGCGTTGGCGCTGAGTAGCATCGGCAATTTCCACAATCAGACTCTTGCGTCCACCGTCGTCGAAGGGCGTCGCAATTACGTCTACCACGCGCTCTGCTGCCGTCGGCGCACTCGGACGGATTGCCACCTCTCGCTGCCAACAGGTCTCCGTGCGCTCGAGTGCCCGATGCAGCAGCGCATCGAGTTCTTCGGGACCTTTCAGCAAGTCGCGCCAGGCGCGGCCACGAATAAGATTGAAGCTCACGCCCAGCAGTTGCTGAGCGCTCGCGTTCGCATAGTCGACTTGCAGCTCGGGACCGAGCAGCAGTACGCCCGTCGCGAGGGCGTCGAGCACCTCGGCGCGCTCATACCAGAACTTCGTTGGAATCACCGTTGCGCCGACTGCCATGTCAGCACGAACGAGCGGTCAGTGATGGACCGCTGGACCCTGCGGCGGCTTGGCGATCGAATGCTGGCGCACGACAAAGGTGACCGCCGGGGTGGATGCGAGCGACTTCGCCGCACGATCCACTATGACGGCAACCAACTGGTGCTCGCCGCGGATGACGTTCACCAATGGAAACGACAGGCCTGTCGTAGGTATTCCGTCCACCCGCTTGCCATCGAGATAGATAAGTATGGAATGTCCCGGCTGCAATTCCGGTTGCAGGCGCACTTGCACATTCACATTGCCGCCCGCGTTCGTGATCACTTCCCCCGATTGCGGAGTGCGCATCTCGAATTCGGTATAGCTGACCACCGCGCCATCCTTGCTCGCAGGAGCTTTGGATGCAGCGCGGGCTGCCGCCGGAGCCCGGTAAGTTTGGGCTGGCAACAGCTCCACCTTCTCCGCGCCATCCGGTGGCGGCCGGTCCGAGTAGTGAACCTGCCCCTGAGCGTCGACCCATTTGTAGGTTTCGGCTGCAACAGGGCCTGCGGCGACTGCCGCGAGCGCACAAAGCACAATTCCAGACCTGATGTTCGTCATAGGTCGAAAGCATAGCCTCAACCCCTGGCAGTGACAAAAAGAGGTGAGGGCGATCTGAGACCGCCGTCACCGAATGCCTGGGCCCTCTACAAGCGGCTCTAGCAGCTGTAATAGAGCTCCAACTCGATTGGGTGCGTTGTCATGCGGAAACGCGTGACCTCCTGCATCTTCAGTCCGATGTAGGCGTCGATGACGTCATTCGTAAAGACGCCACCGCGCGTGAGGAACTCCCGATCCTTGTCGAGGTGCTCGAGCGCCATGTCGAGTGAGTGACATACGGTCGGTATGTTCTTCGCCTCTTCCGGCTCCAGGTCGTACAGATCCTTGTCTGCCGGTTCGCCCGGATGAATCTTGTTCTGAATGCCGTCAAGTCCAGCCATCAACATGGCGGTAAACGCAAAGTATGGGTTTGCACTCGAATCCGGGAAGCGCACTTCGATGCGGCGCGCCTTCGGATTGGAAACCCAGGGAATGCGAATCGATGCCGAGCGATTGCGTGCCGAGTACGCCAGCATTACCGGCGCTTCGAAACCGGGGACTAGCCTCTTGTAGCTGTTCGTGCCGGCGTTCGTGAACGCGTTGATCGCCTTGGCGTGCTTGATGATGCCGCCGATGTAGTAGAGAGCGAGAT
>JBGPLJ010000008.1:0-28631 GCA_041486385.1 Steroidobacteraceae bacterium | reverse complement strand
CATGGCGCCCGAACAGGTGCAGTCCGCGGAGATCACCAATCGCTCCGACATCTACGCGCTCGGCGCCGTGATGTACGAGCTGCTGACGGGCTTCCGGCCCTTTCGCGCGGGCAACCTCACCAAACTCCTGCACCAGATCGTTTACGCGACGCCGCCGCCGATTCACACATTGCGCGAAGAGATCAACGAGGACCTGGAAGCCGTCGTCGCCGTGGCGCTGCAAAAAGATCCGGCGAAGCGCTACAAGACCGGCCTCGATTTCGCGGCGGAACTGACGCGCGCGCATCAGCGCCTGCGGGCGCAGCAGGACAAGATTGCCGAACAGGAACAGTTCAGCCTTTTGCGGCGCCTGAAATTCTTCCATGACTTCTCGCACGCCGAGATCATGGAAGTGCTGCGCGCCTCGAGCTGGCAGGACTATTCGGACGGCGAGGAGATCGTGAAGGAAGGCGAGATGGACGATCGCTTCTATATCATTGTCTCGGGCGTGGTGGGCGTCGAGCGCCACAGCCGTCAGCTCGGCCGCCTCGACAGCGGCGAGTGCTTCGGCGAGACGAGCTATGTGCGCGGCGCGAAACGCACGGCAACCATCAAGGCCGCAGGTCCGGTGAGCGTGATGAAAGTGAGTTCGACGCTGCTCGAGCAGGTCTCGCCGTCGTGCCAGCTGCATTTCAACAAGGTGTTTCTGCGGAGCCTGATCTCGCGCCTCCAGGGCACCGAGTCCGCCCCCCGAACTGCAAACTGATCCTGCCGGACTATTCTGTCGAATTGACCCAGGCGCCGCGGACTCTCAGGCGTCCTTGTCGTGCTCGATGAGGGCGTAGGCCGAGTGGTTGTGGATCGATTCGAAATTCTCCGACTCAATGACGTACGAGCGCACGCGGGGTTCCGCGTTCAGCCGCACGGCGACATCGCGCACCATGTCCTCCACGAACTTCGGATTGTCGTAGGCGCGCTCGGTCACGTACTTCTCGTCCGGGCGCTTGAGAATTCCGTAGAGCTCGCAGGAACCCTCGCTCTCCGCGATATCGATGAGCTCTTCGATCCAGAGATGCTCCGCGATCTTCGCGGTGATCGTGATGTGCGAGCGCTGATTGTGCGCGCCGTAATTTGAAATCCTCTTCGAACAGGGGCAGAGGCTCGTGACCGCGACCACGACCTTGATCCACATCACGGTCTCGTTGCCGTGGCGCTCGCCGATGAGCGTCGCCTTGTAATCCATGAGGCTCTCGACGCCCGAGACCGGCGCCTTCTTCATCACGAAATACGGAAACGACATCTCGATGTGACCGGCATTCGCATCGAGGCGCGTCGTCATCTCCTCAAGCATCGCCCTGAAGGTCGTCACGCAGATCTCCCGCTGGTGATGCAGGATCTCGACGAAGCGCGACATGTGCGTGCCCTTGAAGTTGTGCGGCAGGTTCACGTACATGTTGAAATTGGCGATCGTGTGCTGCTCGCCTCCCGAGCGATCCTTCACGCGCACCGGATGAAAGATGTCCTTGATGCCCACTTTGTTGATGGGAATCTGCCGCGTGTCGGCGCGGCCCTGGACGTCTTCGATCGGCATGTCAACGGCGTCGTCGTTCATGGCAATGCGTGATCCGTGTGACGGAGGCTTTCCTCCGATAGGGGAGTTCATTCTTCCGCGGAAGCTTTGACTTGCGTCCCAGCATGGGGGCGCCCGCATCTAATCACAGGGGCCGACAAAAGACCAAACGCGGAAAGTCTTATGCCCGCCCGGCCTTTGCAGGCGGCTCTTGCGGGCTCAAATAACGGGAACTTCAGGCCTCTGCCGGAACCGCAACTTCACTCGGGCGCCACCAGTCGGCGACGCTTTGCATCAAGCCGTTCAAGTGAAGTCCCGCAGCCGTCAGGCAGTCCTCGCGCGACCCGTGCTCGATGAAACGATCGGGAATGCCGATGTGCAGGATCGGACGCGACAGCCCTTCGGCGGCAAGACACTCGGCGACGGCGCTGCCGGCGCCGCCTGCGACGACATTTTCCTCGAGCGTAATGAGTGCTGAGTGATTCTCGGCAAGCTTGCGCAGCAACTCCACGTCGAGCGGCTTTACGAAACGCATGTTGACGAGCGTTGCGTCGAAGCGCTCCGCGATCTTTTCCGCCGGCGCCACCATCGTGCCGAACGCGAGCAGCGCCAGCCCTGAGCGCCCGGCGCGGCGCAGCTGCGCCTTGCCGACGCCGATCGGCTTCATGTCTTCGACCTGCGCAACGCCCGGGCCTTGCCCCCGGGGATAACGCACCGCCGCGGGCTGCGTGAGCGTGGTCGCGGTGTAGAGCATTTGCCGGCATTCGTTCTCGTCAGCCGGCGCCATGACGACCATGTTGGGCACGCAGCGCAGAAAGCTCAGGTCGAACGCGCCCTGATGGGTTGCGCCGTCGCCGCCGACGAGGCCTGCGCGATCAATGGCGAACACGACCGGCAGGCATTGCAGCGCCACGTCGTGAATCAATTGATCGTAACCGCGTTGTAGAAAAGTCGAGTAGATCGCAACGACGGGTTTCGCGCCTTCGCAGGCGAGCCCCGCGGCCAACGTGACTGCGTGCTGCTCGGCAATGCCGACGTCGAAATAGCGATCCGGAAACTTCTTTTCGAACTCGACGAGGCCCGAGCCTTCGCGCATCGCGGGCGTGATCGCGATCAGGCGCTGATCGAGCGCGGCCATGTCGCACACCCATTTGCCGAACACCTGGCTGTAGCTTGGGCCGGCGGATTTTTCCTTGAAGATCGTGCCGGTCAGCGGATCGAACGGACCGGGGCCGTGCCATTTGATCGGATCGGCTTCCGCCGGAGCGTAGCCCTTGCCTTTGCGCGTGACGATGTGCAGGAACTGCGGCCCTTTGAGGTCGCGCAGGTTCTTGAGCGTCGTCACCAGCGATTTCAGGTCATGACCATCGATCGGACCGATGTAGTTGAGTCCCATCTCCTCGAACATCGTGCCGGGCAGCACCATGCCTTTCATGTGCTCTTCCGAGCGCCGCGCGAGTTCCCATACGGTCGGCATGCGCTTCAGGACCTTCTTACCGCCTTCGCGAATCGACGCATAGAACTTGCCGGATAGGACCTTCGCGAAGTAGTTCGACATCGCGCCGACGTTTTCTGAAATCGACATGTCGTTGTCGTTCAGGATCACGAGCAGATTCACATCGAGGCTGCCGACGTGATTCAACGCCTCGAAGGCCATCCCGGCCGTAACGGCACCATCGCCGATCACGGCGACGACGCGTCGTTGCTCACCGGCGCGCGCCGCGCCGATTGCCATGCCGAGCGCGGCGCTGATCGACGTACTTGAATGCCCGACGCCAAAATTGTCGTACACGCTTTCCGTGCGCGTAGGAAATGGCGCGAGACCCCCGGCCTGTTTGATGGTACGCAGCCGATCGCGCCGCCCCGTCAGCACTTTGTGGGGATAGGCCTGATGGCCGACGTCCCAGACCAGGCGGTCGTGCGGCGTATCGAAGACGTGGTGCAGGGCGACCGTGAGCTCGACGGCACCGAGTCCGGCCGCAAAGTGGCCGCCCATGGTGCTGACGGTTTGAATCAGATAGCGACGCAGCTCCTCGGCTAGCGGTTTGAGCTGCTTTTCGCCGAGCTTGCGCACATCGGCGGGGGACTCGATCGCAGCGAGCAGGGGATAGTCGTCGGCGAGCGCCATGGTGTGCGCGAGTTTACTCTAGTTGCTGCGCTCGACCACGAAGCGCGCAAGCCACCGCAGGGGTTCAGCATCGCTCCCGAGAGCCGCGAGATCGGCGGTGGCGGCCAGACATAACTCCTGCGCGCGCCGTTTCGCGTTCGCCATTCCGACGATGCTCGGGTAAGTGGGTTTGTGTCGCGCGCTGTCGGCCCCCGTTGCCTTGCCGAGCGTCTCGACATCGCCTTCGACGTCGAGAATATCGTCCTGAATCTGAAAGGCGAGTCCCACGCGCTCCGCATAACGCTTGAGCGCAGCGGATTTTTCCTCGCTGAGCTGCGCCGCGCCGAGCGCGGCGAGCCGCACGCACGCTTCGATGAGCGCTCCGGTCTTGAGTTTATGCATGGCTTCGAGCTCGGCGACGCTCATGCTGCGGCCAACCGCGGCAAGATCGATCGCCTGTCCCCCGGCCATGCCGGCTGTGCCACTGGCGTCGGCGAGCACATCGATCATGCGCGTGCGCGCATCGCTCGTGACGCGCATCGTGACGTCGCTCGCGAGAATCTTGAACGCGAGCACCTGCAACGCATCGCCGACCAGAATGGCCGTCGCTTCATCGAATGCACGGTGGCAGGTGGGGCGTCCGCGCCGCAGATCATCGTCGTCCATCGCCGGCAGATCGTCATGCACCAGCGAGTAGGCGTGAATGAGTTCGACCGCGGCGGCCGGGCCATCGAGCTGATCGAGTGCGAGGCCCAGCACTTCGCCGGTCGTGTACACGAGAATTGGCCGCAGCCGTTTGCCGTTGCCGAGAACGCTGTAGCGCAAGGCCTCGTGCAGGCGCTGCGGTTCAGCCGCGGGCGAGGGGAGCCAGCGATCAAGGGCCCGCTCGACGCGCGCCTGGTAGCCCGCGATTCGAACCGGCATTGGCGCGTTGGAGTCGGGCGTCAAGATCCGTCATCGCTCGCGTCGTCAGCGCTGTCGTCAACATCTGAGGATTCGAATGCGCTGACTTCGCTCACGCCGGACTTCTTGAGGAGTATCTCGACCTTCTGCTCGGCCGCTTTCAGGGCCGTTTGGCACGCGCCGGTCAACTGGACGCCGCGCTCAAAGTGCGACAGCGCTTGTTCGAGCGGTAGTTCACCCTGTTCCAGGCGTTCGACGACGGCTTCGAGTTCGGCCATTGCGCGCTCGAAATCGGGAGTCGGTGGGCTCGCCTGGTCGCTGCTGCGCTCGATACTGGCGGGTTTTTTGGTGGCCATGGCTCGCTCTGCGGAAATCCTTGAGAGCACGTTACTGAGCGCCTCGATCAGGGTCAACGAAGGCAGCGCGGCCGAGGATTGAGCGTTCGTGCCTGTTGACTTCAATGAGGTCGGCGACTAAATTTTCACTGCGCCGTTAGAATCATTCTAAACGCGATTAGATCTCAATTGGCGCGTATCGCGCGCGAAATTTCTGGAGGACCGTCCCGTGAATCTCAAAGGCAGCAAGACCGAAAAGAATCTCAAGGACGCCTTCGCCGGCGAAAGCCAGGCGAACCGGCGTTACCTCTACTTCGCAGCCAAGGCCGATGTCGAGGGCTTCAACGACGTGTCCGCCGTGTTTCGCTCGACGGCGGAAGGCGAAACCGGCCACGCGCATGGCCATCTCGAGTACCTCGAGCAGGTCGGCGATCCGGCCACGGGTCTGCCGATCGGCAGCACGTCGCTCAATCTCAAGGCGGCTATTGCCGGAGAAACCCACGAGTACACGGACATGTATCCGGGCATGGCGAAGTCCGCGCGCGAGGAAGGCTTCGGCGAAATTGCCGACTGGTTCGAAACGCTGGCCAAGGCCGAGCGTTCGCACGCCAATCGCTTCCAGAAGGCGCTGGATGCCCTGTGATCGTCTGCCTGTGATTGTCTGTCACGGCCTGACGTCCACCATTGAAACGAGGGGCAGGCCGGCGGTCTGCCCCTTTTCATCGGCCTGTTTCTTAACGGTGTGGTTCCTCCAGATTTCGGGCGGGGTGCAGCTTGGCGCAGGACTCAGGCGTGAAGGACCAGCGGCTCGGCGGTGGCCGCGAGGGCAGCCTCGAGGCGCCGACGCGTCACGCCATCGATTGGCAACGCCCGGAGTATTACGACGCCGCGGCTCTCGAAAAGGAGATGGAGCGGGTCTTCGATATCTGCCATGGCTGCCGCCGCTGCTTCAGTCTTTGCAATTCCTTCCCGACGCTGTTCGATCTGATCGACGCTACCGCGGCCGGCGAACTGGGCGAGGTCGCGAAGAGCGACTTCGGCAAGGTGGTCGAGCACTGCTACCTCTGTGACATGTGCTACATGACGAAGTGTCCGTACGTGCCGCCGCATCCCTGGAACGTCGACTTCCCTCATCTGATGCTGCGCGCCAAGGCGCACCAGCAGCGCGCGGGCAAGACGCGGTTACGAGACAAAGTGCTGAGCGCGACCGATGTCGTCGGACGGATCGCCGGCATTCCCGTGGTGTCGCAGGTCGTCAACGCTGTCAATCGCAGCCGCGCGGGCCGGGCGCTCCTCGAAGCGACGCTCGGCGTCGATCGCACAGCGCCGGTCCCGAGTTATCACAGCCGCACGTTTCGCAGTCGATTTCACGGCGCGGGCCAGGACCTCACGGTGCGCCCGACCGACACGACCCAAGGCAAGGTCGCGCTCTTCGTGACGTGTTACGGCAATCGCAACGAACCTGACATCGCGGCGGACCTCGCGGCGATCTATCAGCACAACGGGATTCCCGTGGCACTCGCCGCCGACGAAAAGTGCTGTGGCATGCCGAAGCTCGAGCTCGGCGATCTCGATGCCGTCGCACGCTTGAAAGACACCAACATTCCAGCGCTCGCGCGCATGGTCGACGCGGGCTTCGACATCGTCGCGCCGATTCCGTCCTGCGTTCTGATGTACAAGCAGGAACTGCCTCTGCTGTTTCCTGACGACGCCGAAGTGCGCAAAGTGCAGGCCGCGATGTTCGATCCTTTCGAATATCTGTGGCTCCGTCACAAGGCGGGACTTCTAAGCCTCGACTTCAAGGGCGAACTCGGACGGATCTCCTATCACGTTGCCTGTCACCTGCGCGTGCAGAACATGGGGCTCAAGACGCGTGACGTGCTCGCGCTCATTCCCGGCACGCAAGTCGAGCCGATCGAGCGTTGCTCGGGCCACAACGGCACATACGCGGTGAAGAAGGAATATCGCGCAACGTCCGTCAAGATCGGCCGCCCGGTCATGCAGCGGGTCGAATCAGCTGGCGCCGATCACTACACGAGTGATTGCCCCATGGCCGGTCACCAGATCGAGTCCGGATTGCGCGAACCGCGTGCACCAGAACATCCCTTGTCGCTGCTGCGGCAGGCGTACGGCATCTAGCACCAGTTCAATCCCGATGCAGCCCATTACGCATGCCGATCTGCTCCCGCTCGAACGATACGCGCGCGAGCGCGGCGCGTGGCGCGAACGGGTAATCGCGCACAAGAAACCGCGGACGCTTCAGGTTGGCCCCCACACGACCTGGTGCTTCGAGGACCGGCTGACGATTCACTATCAGATCCAGGAGATGTTGCGGGCTGAGAAGACCTTCGAGGCCGCCGGAATCGACGATGAGCTCGCCGCCTACAATCCGCTGATTCCGGACGGCGCCAACTGGAAGGTGACGCTGCTGATCGAGTACACCGAGCCGGCGGAACGCGAACAGGCGCTCGCGCGGTTGAAGGGCATCGAGGATCGCTGCTGGGTGCGCGTGGCGGGGCAAGCACAGGTATTCGCCATCGCGGATGAGGATCTCGAGCGTGAAAACGCGGAGAAGACCTCCGCCGTGCATTTTCTGCGCTTCGAATTGAGCCCCCTCATGACAAAGGCCCTCAAGAGCGGCGCGCCGCTCGCGCTCGGCATCGATCATCCTGTCTACGAGTACCGGATCGACCCGGTGCCGGCGTCCTCGGCGCAAGCACTCATCGCCGACTTCGATTGACTCTGGTGTAGAATCGCGCCGCGCTTCTCCCCGAGCGCGCTCGACCGCGAAGTGACCGCTCAGTGCCGACCGCTCAGTCGTATACCGCCTCCGACATTGAAGTCCTGTCGGGTCTTGACCCGGTGCGCCGCCGCCCCGGGATGTACACCGACACCAGCCGGCCCAACCATCTCGCCCATGAAGTCATCGACAACAGTGTCGATGAGGCGCTCGCCGGTCACTGCAGCAACATGAGTATCACGCTGTTCAAGGACGGCTCGCTCGAGGTCGAGGATGACGGGCGCGGGATGCCGGTCGATATCCACCCGAAGGAGAAGGTAAGCGGCGTCGAGCTGATCCTCACGCGCCTGCACGCCGGTGGAAAATTCTCGGACAAGACGTATCAGTTTGCCGGGGGCCTTCACGGCGTCGGAGTTTCTGTCGTCAACGCGCTCTCGAAGCATCTCGAGTGCTGGGTGCGACGGGGCGGCAAGGAATACAACATCAGCTTCAAGGATGGACGGGTTCATTCCAAGCTCGAGGCCATCGGCGACGTCGGTCAGAGAAATACCGGCACGACGGTGAGGTTCTGGCCGGACCCGCAATTCTTCGACTCCGACAAGTTTTCGGTGCCGAAGCTGAGGCACGTGATGCGCGCGAAGGCCGTGCTCTGCCCGGGCTTGCGCGTCAAATTCCATAACGAAGCGACCAACGAGAAGGACGAGTGGTTCTACACCGGGGGCCTGCAGGATTACCTGAGCGAACAGCTGAAGGAGCTGGAGCACCTGCCGGAAGAGCCTTCGGCCGGCGCTCACAAGGGCGCAGCGGGCGCCGTCGAGTGGGCTTTCGCGTGGGTGCCGGATGGCGGCGAGTTGAGCGCGGAGAGCTATGTCAATCTCATTCCGACCACCGATGGCGGCACGCACGTCAATGGACTGCGCGTTGGCGTGGCGGAAGCCGTGCGCGAGTTCTGCGAGTTTCGCAATCTCGTGCCGCGCGGGCTGAAGCTCACGGCCGAAGACGTTTGGCATCACGTTGCCTATGTGCTCTCGATCAAGATTCCCAATCCGCAATTCGCAGGACAGACCAAGGAGCGGCTGGTCGCACGCGAAGCGGCGGGCATCGTGCAGGGCGTGGTGAAGGACGCGTTCGCGCTCTGGCTCAATCAACATCCCGATGCGGGCGAGAAGATCGCGCTCTATGCCATCGAGAATGCGCAGGAGCGCACGAAGGCGGCGCAAAAAGTTTTGCGCAAGCGCGTCGTTGCGGGTCCGGCGCTGCCAGGCAAACTCGCCGACTGCACGACGCAGGATCCGGAGCGCTCGGAGCTCTTCCTGGTGGAAGGCGATTCAGCGGGTGGTTCCGCGAAGCAGGCGCGCGATCGTATTTTTCAGGCGATCATGCCGCTGCGTGGAAAGATCCTGAATACCTGGGAAGTCGAGCCCGCCGCGGTGCTGCAGTCGCAGGAAGTGCATGACATCAGCGTCGCGCTCGGCGTCGATCCGGGATCGAGCGATATCAGCGCGCTGCGCTATCACAAGGTTTGCATTCTTGCGGATGCCGACTCGGACGGTGAGCACATCGCAACGCTGCTTTGCGCTCTTTTCCTGCGCCACTTCCGGCCGCTTGTGACCGGGGGCCACATCTACGTCTGCATGCCACCCCTCTTTCGCGTCGACGTTGGCAAGACCGTTTACTACGCGCTCGATGAGGAGGAGCGCAAGAAGCTCCTCGATCGCCTCGAGAAGGAAGGCGCGCGCGGCAAGGTCGTCGTCACCCGCTTCAAGGGGCTTGGCGAGATGAACCCTTCGCAGCTGCGCGAAACAACCATGGCACCGCAGAGCCGGCGGCTGCAGCAGCTCACGATCAGTGGTCAGGACAAGACCGATCAGCTCATGGACATGATGCTCGCGAAGAAGCGCGCCTCGGACCGGCGCGAGTGGCTGGAAGAGAAGGGTAACCTCGCTGAAGTGTCGTAAGACACGGGCGCGCGGCCGGGCATGCAAGACGAACTGAATTTCGAAGGCATCGAGAAGAAGCCGCTCAAGGTTTTCGCGGAGAAGGCGTACCTCGACTATTCGATGTACGTGATCCTCGATCGGGCGCTGCCCAATCTCTGCGACGGCCTGAAGCCCGTGCAGCGCCGGATTATCTACGCGATGAGCGAGCTCGGCCTCGCCGCAGGCGCCAAGCACAAAAAGTCAGCGCGCACCGTCGGCGACGTCATCGGCAAGTTTCATCCGCACGGCGACACGGCCTGCTACGAGGCCATGGTGCACATGGCGCAGGATTTCTCGTACCGCTATCCGATCGTCGATGGGCAGGGCAACTGGGGCTCGCCGGATGACCCCAAGTCGTTCGCGGCGATGCGCTATACCGAATCGCGCCTCATGCCTTATGCCGCGGTGCTGCTCTCGGAGCTCGATCAGGGGACGGTCAACTGGACGCCGAACTTCGATGGCACGCTGGAAGAGCCGACGCTGATGCCGGCGCGCTTGCCGAATCTCCTGCTGAACGGCGGATCGGGTATTGCGGTCGGCATGTCCACCGATATTCCGCCGCACAACCTGCGCGAGCTCGCGGCGGCGCTTATTTCTCTCATCGATGAGCCGGACGCGTCGGTGCGCAAGCTGATGAAGCATCTGCCGGGGCCGGACCTGCCGACCGGCGGCGAGATCGTGTCGCCGCGCGCCGAGCTCATCAGGATGTACGAGACCGGCAATGGCAGCTTCAAGGCGCGAGCGACCTACGAAGAGGAAGACGGCGAGATCGTGATCACGGCGCTGCCCTACCAGGTGTCGGGCGCGAAGCTCCTCGAGCAGATCGCCGAACAGATGCGCGCGAAGAAGCTGCCGATGGTCGAGGACCTGCGCGATGAGTCGGATCACGAAAATCCGACGCGCATTGTCATCGTGCCGCGCTCGAGTCGTGTCGACACGGAGCAGTTGATGGCGCACCTCTTCGCCACGACCGATCTCGAACGCAACTACCGGGTGAATATCAACGTCATCTGTCTCGACGGCCGCCCGAAGGTGATGGGCCTGAAGGATCTCCTCACCGAGTGGCTCGAGTTCCGGTTGACGACCGTCACGCGGCGCTTGAATTTCCGGCTCGAGAAAGTGCAGGCGCGCCTGCACATCCTCGATGGCCTGCTGATCGCCTACCTCAATCTCGATGAGATCATTCGCATCATCCGGCGCGAGGAAGAACCGAAGCCGGTGCTCATGAAGCGCTTCAAGCTCTCCGCCGCCCAAGCGGAAGCGATCCTCGAGACGAAATTGCGGCATCTCGCGCGGCTCGAGGAGATGAAGATCAAGTCCGAGCAGAAGGAGCTCGCCGAAGAAGCCGCGGAACTCGAATCGATTCTCAAGAGCAAGGCGCGCCTGAAGAAACTCGTGCGCGAAGAAATCGAAGCCGACGCCGAGACTTACGGCGACGAGCGACGTACGCGCATTGTCGAGCGCGCTGAAGCGCAGGCGATCGACGAAACCGAGCTCGTGGTGAGCGAGCCTGTCACTGTGGTGCTGTCGACTGCCGGCTGGGTGCGGCAGGCAAAGGGTCACGACATCGACCCGCGCCAGCTGCAATACAAGACCGGCGACGGCTATCAGACGAGCGCCAAAGGCCGCAGTACGCAACTGGCGGTCTTTCTCGACAGCACCGGGCGCGCCTACAGTCTGCTCGCGCATTCATTGCCATCGGCGCGCGGGCAGGGTGAACCGCTTTCCGGACGCATCGATCCGCCCGACGGCGCGCGCTTTGCCGCCGTGCTCATCGGCGAGCCCGAGGATCTCTGGGTGATCGCGAGCGACGCCGGCTACGGCTTCACGGTGCGCCTGAAGGAAATGCATGGCCGCAACCGCGCGGGCAAAGGCGTGCTGCGAGTGCCGGAGGGCGCGGGCGTATTGCCGGCTGCACCGGTGTCGGCAAGCGGCGAGACGCAGCTGGCAGTCGTGAATAACGAGGGGCGCTTGCTGGTCTTCCCGATGAGCGACGTGCCGGAGCTGCCGCGCGGCAAGGGCAACAAGCTCTTCGGCATCGCCGGCAAGAAGGCGGCGTCGCGCGAGGAATTCCTGGTCGGCCTGGCGGCGGTGACGGTCGAGCAGAAGCTCGTGATCGTGAGCGGCGAGCGTCGCATGACCCTCAATCGAGGTGAACTCGACGACTACCGCGGCCAGCGTGCTCAGCGCGGCGGCCTGCTTCCGCGCGGCTGGCGCAAGGTCGACCGCCTCGAAGTTGAGAACTAGCGGTCGGCCTTCAGGACGACTGCCTCGGGCTCGTTGATGAAGTAGCCCTGGATGAATTCGATGCCAAGCTGCCACAGCACGGCCATCGTGTTCGCATCCTCGACGCGCTCGGCAATCGTTTCGATCTTGCGGCGCTTCGCTATGTCGACGAGTCCCTTCACCTTCTGCTGCAGGATCGGATTCGTGGCGAGGCCCTGCATCAATGAGCCATCGATCTTCACGAAATCGACGTCGAGACTCTGAATGAGCTGCGCCGGATCGCGGCCGGCGCCCAGATGCTCGAGCGCCAGGCGAAAGCCGAGTGGCTTCAGGGTCTGGATCATTTCGCGCGTCTGCACGATGTATTTCGCGGCCGTGTCTTCGGTCACCTGAAAGCAGATGCGCGCGGGATCGACCTTGCTCGCCTTCAGCTGGTTGCCGAGCCAGGTAGCGAGGGACTTGTCGATGACTGTGTCCTTCGAGAGCCGCACGAATATGCAGTTCGGCTTGCGCGCGGCGCAGAAGGACATGGACGCACCGATGACCCAGCGGTCGATGTTCTTCAGCAGATCGTTGCGCTCGGCCGCCTGCATGAATTCGGACGGCAGCACTTCCTTGCCCTGCTCATCGAGCATGCGCACGAGCACGTCGAACATGCCCCTGTCATCGCCCTGCAGGCTTGCGATCGGTTGCTGCACGAGGCGGAAGCGGTTCTCCATGAGCGCCGACTTGATGTGCTTGACCCAGATCTTGTCGTAGGCCTGCACGCGCGTGTCCGTGTCGGACTTGTCGACCATGTAGAACTGGCCGCCACCCTGCTCGCGGCCACGCTTGTTGGCCGCCGCCGCATCGGCGATCGCCGAACCGAGGTCGGGATTGGTGGCCGGAAACATCCCAAGGCCGACCGTGCAGGTCGCGCTCAATGACTTCTCCGCGACCGTGAAGGTGTATGCGCCGACTTTCTTGACCACATGCTCGGCCCAGGCCTCGACGTCGCGCACCGTGCCGCGTTCGAGCAGCACCATGAAACTGTTGCCCGTGAAGCGTCCGGCGAGATCGTTCGGTTGCAACTGATCGCGCAGCACCTCGCCGAATTCAACGAGGAAGTCCTCGCTCGCGAGCATGCCTACATCGCTCTGGATGGCGGCGAACTGGTCGGGCTTGATGTACGCGACATGGCGTACGCCGCCCTTCACCGGCTGCTTCAGGCGCTCGCGCGCCAGGTCGACGAAGTACTTGCGATGCAGAAAGCCGGTGGACGGATCGGTGCGCACGGCTTCCTGCAGGCGCTCTTCGAGCTCACGCTCGTTGTCCTTGCGTGCCGGCACGCACACGCGCACGCACGGTTCGCCGTCGAACTCGGCCCGCTCGAGCGTGATCTCGAGCGCAAGCAGCGAGTCGTCCGAAAGTTGGGCGTTGACGCGCAGCGTGTGATCGCTCCACTTGCCCTGAGTCGTGGCGACCAGCGCGCCCTTGAGCGCGGCGTGACGGTCCGAGTCGAAGAGGTCCATCAACGGCTGCCCGGTGAGCGCGTCGGGCTCGGAGAACCCGAAGAGTTCGAGCCACGCCGGATTGGCATCGACGATGATGCCGTCCGCAACGTGCGCGATGGCATCGGCCGAGCCGGCGAGAAACGTCTGCAGTTGCTGTTTGTACTCGCGCGCGGAGCTGAGCGTCGCGTTGAGCGCGCGCTCCAGCCGAAAGGCGCGCAGCTCGCGCCCGACGACCGATTGCAGGCGATTGCGATTGGTGAGGGAGATGACGTCCTGGGCACCCGCGCGCATGGCCTCGGCAATCACCTCTTCATCGATCTTGGTCCGCATGATCAGCACCGGCACTTCCGGGCCGAACTGGTTGCGGATCTTCATGATCGTGCCGAGATCGATGCCCTGCTCCTCGACGAAGCACACAAGGAGCTCGGGGTTGATCTGGGTCAGCGCGTCACTCAGGTCGCGCAGGTCGGATATCCACGTGCAATGCGCAGGGTGGCCTGCGTTTCTGAGAGTGCTGTTGACCGCTTCAACATGGTCCTGGCTGCGCGTCATGACGATCATGGGCACGGCGCCGGCGTCGCTCAAGGCTTGACTCCTTCGGAAAGGCGCGGCGAGGGGGCCGCGATTGTAACACCCCGGACTGCCGCGCCCCGCAGCCAGTCAGGGCTTCTGGCTGGCGACCAAGGGTCCTTGCGGCTATCATACGCGACCTTTTTTCGCCGCCTTTCGATTGTCCTCGAGACTTCGGCCACAGAATCGGAAGGGCGTGCACTTTCTTGAATTGCGAGCGCCACAGCCATGTCGAGCTTCAGCACCAGTGAATTGCGTTCCGGGGTCAAGGTTCTCCTCGACGGCGAACCTTTTGCGATCGTCGAAAACGAGCACGTCAAACCCGGCAAGGGCCAGGCGTTCAACCGTGTCAAGGTGCGAAACCTCAAGACCGGGCGGGTGATCGAGCGCACTTTCAAGTCCGGCGACACGCTGGAAGCGGCCGATGTGGTCGATGTCGACATGCAGTACCTCTATGCAGACGGTGGCTTCTTTCATTTCATGGTTCCCGAGACATTCGAACAGCACACTGCCAGCAAGGAGGCCGTTGGCGACGGCGCCCAGTGGATGAAGGACGGCCTGACCTGCATCATCACGCTCTGGAACGGCGTCCCCCTGCAGGTGACGCCGCCGCCGCATGTCGATCTCAAAGTCGTTGAAACGGATCCGGGTCTGCGCGGTGACACGGCCACTGGCGGCCAGAAGGTCGCCAAACTCGAAACGGGCGCGACGGTGCGCGTGCCGCTCTTCATCAACGAGGGCGAAGTGCTGCGTATCGACACGCGCACGGGCGCCTACATTTCGCGCGCCAAATAAGACCGAAGCCAGGCTTCAGTCGGTCGCGTCGAGAAATATTCCGGCGAGCCGCTCCAGACCCACGCGGTCATTGGCGTCGAAGCGCCCGATGTTCGGGCTATCCAGATCGAGCACCCCCAGCACGCGTCCGCCGCGCATCAGGGGCACGACGATTTCCGAACGCGAGGCGCTATCGCAGGCGATGTGGCCGGGGAACGCGCCGACGTCTGCCACGATCTGCGTTTCCCGATCCTCGGCCGCGCGCCCGCACACGCCGTGGCCGAAGGCGATGCGAACGCACGCGGGTTTTCCCTGGAAGGGCCCGACGATCAATTCGCGTCCATGGGCAAAATAGAAGCCCACCCAGTTGACGGCTGGCAGCGCGTTAAAAAGAAGTGCCGACGTATTGGCCGCGTTGGCGATGCGATCCCGCTCGCCGGTCAGTAGCCCCGTCAGTGCCTGTGCGAGCTCGGCATAGCCGCGCTGCTTGTTCGTGAAGTCGATGCGCTCTTCGGCAAAACTCATGCGGGTATTCCGTCTATCGTTGCTGCAATAACGGGGCTGCGCGGCGTCAAGCGCGGTCCGTCGGAAAAGTCAGTGCTTCATCGATCGACTGCAGGCCGCAGGCAAGCATCACCACCCGATCGAAGCCTAGCGCAACGCCCGCGCAATCGGGCAGACCCGCGCTAAGTGCCGCCAGCAGATGCTCATCGATGGGTGGCGAATCGCGCCCGGTCTTGCGCCTTGCCGCCTGATCGGCGGCGAAGCGCGCGCGCTGCTCGTCCGCGTCCGTGAGTTCGCGAAAGCCGTTGGCGAGTTCCATTCCATCGAGATAAGCCTCGAAACGCTCTGCGGTAGCGGGCTCCCCGGGCCGCAAGCGCGCGAGGGCGGCCTGCGACGCGGGGTAGTCGTGAATGAAACAGAGGCCGTGACGTCCGAGCTTCGGGCCGACGATCATCGACATGAGCAGATCGAGCCACGTGTCGTGTGCGTCTCCCATGTTGGCGGGGGCGGCAATGCCGTGACTGGCGACGACTCGTCGCATGTCATCGATGCTGTCATCGAAGGGATCGAGACCCGCGTGGCGGCGCACGGCTTCGCGGTAGCTCAGGCGGACGGCGGGCTGCCATGCTCGGCGCGGTGCCAGCATCGCGCCCAGCAGTCCCTCGACGTCGTTCATGAGGAGTTCGCTGTCGAATCCGACGCGATACCACTCGATCAGAGTGAACTCGGGGTTGTGGCTGGGGCCGCGCTCGCCGTCGCGAAACGCGTGACAGATCTGATAGATGTCGCCGCTGCCAGCCGCAAGCAAGCGCTTCATGGCGTACTCGGGCGAGGTACTGAGGAATCCCTCGAGCCGCAGAGCGGATGCCGTGACGCGCATGCTTTCAATGTGCACATCGGTAACGCCGGCCGCCGCAACCAAGGGTGTTTCGACTTCAAGCACGCCGCGCTGAGCGAAGTAGCGACGTGCGACTGCCAGGAGCTCCGCGCGTACGCGCAGTGCTGCAAGTGACGCGGTTGGTCGCCAGTCTTCCATGAAAATTCCGTCGAGCTAGGCCGTGGGATGCCAGACACCAATACGTTCGCCAAGGCGCACGACCCGCTCCGGCGACAGGCTGGCATCCCAACTCACCCGCCCCGGGCCAAACAGCACAATGACGGTGGAGCCCATGTTGAACCGGCCCATCTCCTCACCGCCGGCAAGTGCAGTGGCGGTCGCCGGCATGGGCAATCGAGTCACGGCGCGCCGCGCCTTCGGCGTTACTTCGCCGTGCCAGACCGTCGACATGCTGCCGACATTTAGCGCGCCGACCAGGATCTGCGCCAGCGGTCCCGCGCGCGTGTCGAAAAGGCAGACGATGCGTTCATTGCGCGCGAACAGGCGCGGCACGGCCGCGGCCGTTACCGTGTTGACGCTGAAGAGTCGGCCAGGCACATACCAGGTCTCGCGCAACGTGGCCGCGATCGGCACGTGTACGCGGTGATAGTTGTATGGCGCGAGGTAGATCGTCGCGAACGAGCCGCCGCGAAAGCGCTCAATCGAATCGCTTGCCCCGGCAAGGAGACCCGCCAGCTGATAGGTCTGGCCCTTCGCCTGTATAAGAGTGTCGCCGTCGATGCGGCCGGCGGCGCTCACAATGCCGTCGACAGGTGACACGATCGCGTTTTGCTCGGCAGCTATTTTGCGCAGGCCCGGACGGAGTTCCCGCGTGAAGAACTCGTTGAAGCTTGCGAAACGCAGGGCATCCGACTGCGCGGCCTCGCTCATGTCGACGGGATAGTGAGCAAGGAACCAGCGAATGAGCCGATTCTTGCAGCCGGGCCTGCGACTGCGCGTCGCATGATAGACGACGCGCGACACGGCATGCTGCGGAATGAGGTACTGCATGGCGACGAACAGGCGCTCGCGCAGGACGCGGGTGGATGTCGTCACGGCCGCTTCTTCAGCTGCCCGCAAGACGTCGGTAGTCTTCAGCGAGTGCCGCCGCGGTATGCGGCGGCGTAAATACAGCGCTGATCGAACCGCGTGGATCGACGAAGTAGAGCGTCGTGCTGTGGTCGATCTGCCCGCTGGCCGCGAAATGGGCCACGCTGAATTCCTTGGCCGCGCTGTCAATCGCCGCGCTCGATCCCGTCAGTCCGAGAAAGGCCGGGTCAAAGGCTTCGACGTACCGGCCCATAACCTGCGGCGTGTCATGCGTTGGATCGATCGTGATCAAAATGACCTGGGGGCGCGCCGCGGGCGGCAGGTTTTGAACACGCCGGGCGAAATCCTTGAGTTCCGCCATGGTGGCCGGACAGATCATCGGGCAGGTGGTGAAACCGAAATAGATAACCGACCAGCGTCCATGAAATCGGTCGTTCGCAAAGCGCTGGCCGCGTTGATCGATAAGATCGAGCGCCCCCAGCGCCTGCGCAGGAACGATCGCTGTTCCCTGCAGGAGCAGCGGGGCCGGCTCGCGCTGGGTATATATGCGCGACGCCCACCAGCCGCCGCCGGTGGCCGCAGCGAACGCAAAAATGATCGCCACAATGCGAATGGAGCGGGTCATGCAGCACGCATTATGGCCCATGTACTTGGCCGTTGCCGTTAGACTCGCTGCGTCAATTCATATTTCCGACTATGGCCCGCATCGAGACTATTGCTGCTGCTGGGGCGGATATCACGGCCGACACCGTGGCCGACCTGATTCGCGCCGTTGCGATCCGTCTCGATCGCGCGCGCGTTGCGTTCGGGCATGGCACCGACAACGCCTGGGACGATGCAGCTGCGCTGGTGCTGCACGCCGCCCACTTGCCGCTCGACGGGGATGCGAGTGTCTATGGCGTGCGGGTGACGCCGCAAATTCGCCAGCGCTTGTCGCGTCTCATCGCGCGGCGCATTGGCGAGCGCGTGCCAACCCCGTACCTCATCGGCCGGACATTTTTCGCCGGTCTCGAATTTCAAATCGACCGGCGGGCGCTCATTCCGCGCTCGCCGATCGCGGAACTGATCGAGGCGCGCTTCCGTCCCTGGATCGAGCCGCGGCGCGTGCGTCGTATTCTCGATATCGGCACGGGCTGTGGCTGCATCGCGATCGCGTGCGCGCACTACTTGCCACGCGCCCGCGTAACCGCGACCGATCTATCCGCGCGCGCACTGAAGCTCGCAGAGCGCAACGCTCGCGCGCTGCGGGTGCATGCGCGCGTGCGCTTCCAGCGCGCCGATCTCTTTCCGAAGGCTGCGCGGTCCGCGTTCGATATCATCGTGTGCAATCCACCCTACGTCGGCCTGCGCGAATTCCGTTCGCTCCCCCGGGAGTACAGCCACGAACCGGCGGATGCGTTGCTGTCCGGCCCCGACGGCCTCGACGCGGTGCGCAGGATCCTCGCGCGGGCGCGGACATTCCTCACGCGAGCAGGTATTCTGGTGGTCGAGGTAGGCAACAGCGCGGTGGCGCTGGAAAAGGCCTTTCCCAAGGTGCCATTTGTGTGGCTCGAGTTTGCGCGCGGCGGCGGCGGGGTGTTCCTGCTCACGCGTCGCGCTCTCGACGCTCACGCGGCGCAGCTGTCAGCCGGCGACGAAGATTGATCGGTCCAACATGTCAGGCAATACGTTCGGCACGCTTTTCACGGTAACGACATTTGGCGAGAGCCACGGCGTGGCGCTCGGCTGCGTGATCGACGGCTGTCCGCCGGGGCTTGCCATCGATGAGAGCGACCTGCAGCGCGATGTCGATCGACGCCGTCCGGGGACTTCGCAATTCACCAGCCAGCGCCATGAGCCCGATAGCGTGCGCATCTTGTCCGGCGTGTTCGAAGGCGTCACGACGGGCACTCCCATCGGTCTGCTGGTCGACAACGTCGATCAGCGCGCGCGCGACTATGAAAAGATCAAGGATCGGTTCCGGCCGGGTCACGCGGACTACACCTACCAGCAGAAGTATGGGCGCCGTGACTACCGCGGTGGCGGCCGTTCCTCGGCGCGAGAAACCGTCGTGCGCGTCGCGGCCGGCGCCATTGCGCGCAAATACCTGCGCGAGCGGCTCGGCGTCGAGATCCATGGCTATCTTTCGAAGATCGGCAAGCTCGTGCTCGAACCGGTCGCACCCGCGACGGCGTATGACAACCCGTTTTTCTGTCCGGATCCGGCGCGCATTCCCGAACTCGAGAGCCTCATCTGGAAGGTACGTGAGGACGGTGATTCGATCGGCGCGCAAGTCACCGTCATCGCGCGGGGCGTGCCGCCGGGCCTGGGTGAGCCGGTATTTGATCGACTCGATGCGGATCTCGCCTACGCCATGATGGGCATCAACGCGGTGAAGGGCGTCGAGATCGGCGCCGGGTTCCGCTCGGTCGAGCAGCTGGGTAGCCAGCATCGTGACCCGATCACGCCGCAAGGCTTTCGCTCGAACAATGCGGGCGGCGTGCTGGGCGGCATCTCCTCTGGCCAGGACATCGTCGTCAGCCTTGCGATCAAGCCGACATCCAGCATCCGCCTGCCCGGCGATACGGTGAATCTGGACGGCCAGGCCGTCGAGGTGTCGACGACGGGCCGGCATGACCCCTGTGTCGGCTTGCGTGCCACGCCAATCGCCGAAGCCATGCTCGCGCTGGTGCTGATGGACCACTATTTGCGCCACCGGGCACAGAACGGCGACGTGCGGTCGCCGACCCCCGTGATTCCCCCTGGCATTTCTAGGTGATCCCGGAGCGATCTGGATCTACCGATCCAGCTCACATTCTGGCTAGAGTCGGCCTGCGCGTTGCTGGAACTGTGAAATTGATCCAAGTGCCTGCCGCGCAAAGACTTTGGTCTCCGACTATTGTTAAGCTATAGTTCGGCGCCTGATGACCGGGCTTGTGAAGAACGGTGCCTAAACTACTGTATCGAGGCGAATTCAGCCTCAGCGAGCCGGGTTCCCGGGGAGTCGCGATGTCACGAACATTGCTGCGTCTTGCACTGCCGACGCTGCTCATATTGCCCGCCAGCGCGTTTGCGCTAGGCCTTGGCGAGATCCATCTCAATTCGGCGCTCAATGAACCGCTGAACGCGGAAATCGAGCTCGTGTCGGCAACGCCGGACGAATTGAATTCGGTCAACGCCGCGCTCGCGTCCCGCGAGACGTTTACGCGTTACGGAATTGAGCGGCCCAGCACTCTTAATACAGTCAACTTCAAAGTCACGCGCAACGCGGATGGACACGCTGTGTTGCTCGTGCGCTCCACTGACGCGATGAGCGAGCCCTTCGTCACCTTCCTCGTGGAAGTGAACTGGGCGCGCGGCCATCTTCTGCGCGAGTACACGGTGCTGCTCGATCCGCCGGTGTACACGCCGGGCGAAACACAGCACGCGCCCGCGCCGGTCGCCGCTCCCGAAGCCGTTGCAACCGATACCGCGCGCGGTGGCGTCGTTGAGCGGCCGCAGCCTCTGCCGAGTCCGGCGGCGCAGCCGAGCACAGCAGCCCCCACGGCAACGCCGGGTGCGTCCACGTATCAGGTGCGAAGGCGCGATACCTTGTACGACATTTCCCGCAACCTTCGCCCAGGCGGCCCGCGTGAAATCAATCGCACGATGATGGCGATGTTCCAGGGGAACCCGGAAGCGTTCGAAGGCAACATCAATCGCCTGCGCGCCGGATCCATTCTGCGAGTGCCGGACGGCTCGCAGATCGAGTCGCTTTCTGCGGCTCAGGCGGCGACGGCAGTCGCTCAGCAATACGCTGCATGGCGCTCGAGTGGCGGCAGCACGGCCGGCACCGGCGCTGAAAATCCACACCTGCGTCTCGTCACGCCGACCGATGGCAGCGAGACCGGCGGCGCGAGTGCCGGCGGTACATCGGGTGCGCAGTCGACCGCTGAAGCCCGCGCGCTGCGCGACAAGATTGGCGAGCTCGAGGGGCAACTCTCGGAGTCCCGGCGGCTGCTCGGCGTCAAGAACGACGAGCTGGCACGTTTGCAGCAGCAATTGGCGCAGCGTCAGGCGGCAACGCCGGCGCAACCCGCGGCGATTCCGGCAACAACGACTCCACCGGTCGAAACAGCTGTCACGCCGCCTGCCGCGGCGGTGGCGCAGCCAAGCGAGACAACGCCCGCCACGACGGCGGTGACGCCAGCGGCAACACCGGAGCAACCGGCGCCGCTGGCCGCGGAAAAGCCCACCGCTACAACGGCTGAATCACCCAAGCCCGCGAAGCCCGAAGGCAAGGGATTCTTTGGTTTCCTGCAACCGTGGATGCTGCTCGCCGGAGCTGGCGGCATTCTCGTGCTCCTTCTCTTAGGGCGCGTCATCGCCCGCCGGCGCCGTGCACCTGATCTCGACGAGACGCTCGGCCGGCTGGCAGCGGCGTCGGAAGAGAGCACCGCCAGACTGAAGAGTCTGCGCGAGAGCGATGACAGGGATTCCTTCCTCGTCGAAGAAAGTGGCGAGCGCCCGCTGGCGCCCATGATCGCGGAAGTGCGGCCCGAGCGGGAACGCCCGCGCGCGGAACCCGCCAAGCTCAACGACGACACGATCAGCAGTGAGACCGCGATCAATCTCGACCAGGGTGACCCGCTCGCCGAAGCGGATTTCCACATGGCCTACGGTCTCTATGACCAGGCCGCCGACCTGGTGCGCATCGCGATCGAACGGCACCCGGAGCGGCGCGACCTCAAGCTCAAGCTGCTCGAAATCTTCTTCGTCTGGGGTAACAAGGACGCTTTCCTGCAGCAGGCGCGTGAGCTCAACGACACCCGGGCGCAGGCGCCCGCGAGCGAATGGGACAAGATCGCCATCATGGGCAAGCAGATTTGCCCGGATGAGGCGTTGTTCACGCAGTCGCATGGCGGTCATGCGGCAGCGGGCCAGGAGGTCGACCTCAATCTCGAAGGCGGTGAGAACCGCCTGGACATCGATCTGCTGGCATCGCCTGAAGACGAGAGAGGCGGCGGCATCGATCTCGATCTCGGCGGCGCCGATGACGGCACGGCGGCCACCGGCGAATCCCCGGCGCTCGCCGGTGACGGACTCGATTTCCTGGTCGACTCCACGGCGACCTCGACTGCTGCGACGCGCGAAATGCCGGTCCCGACGGTGGAAACACCCACCATCGAGTCCGCAGCCTACGATTCGCAGACGATCGAATCCGAAACGGTTCAGTCCCCGCATGACACGCCGACGGTGGAAACCCCGGCACTGCGCCGCGAAGGCACCGTGCGCGAGAAGATCGATTCCGCGCTCTTCCGTCAGGGCCATGATGCGTCGGCGGATCAGACAGCCGAGCTCGCGCTCGACGATCTCGGTCTGGACCATTCGGGTCTGCCGAGCGGGGATGCGGGTATCGAAGCCCTGGACGAGGAAACCGACCACCCGGCGGACGCTCCGACCATGATCGCGGGACTTGATGAAACCTCGCGCAAGCTGCTCGAAGAGGCCTCCAGACGTGGCCGTGATCCGAATCGCACAATGGAGGCGTCCTCGCTCGATGATTCCATTGCGCGCGACGGCGGCACGGGCACATGGGTACTGGGAGACGACACCGACCAACCCGGTTCGACGCGAGGCAACGGCTCTGATAGCAATGCGACGCAGCGGGTAGGCGCAGCCCCCGATGCCGGCGGGACCAGCACGCAACGCACGCTCAAGATGGGGGCGATGGATGAGGATCTCGACCTCGACCTCGATCGTTTGTCCGCGGCGCTCTCGGGCGATACCCAGCGGCAGCCGCGGCCCAGTGGCACGGCCGAGGAACGTTTCTCGACGGACGTCTTCACGGAGACCGGCACGAGCACGGGCGCGACCAGCTCAAGGTACAAACTCGATCTGGATGTGGGCGAAGCTGCGAGCGACCGCGACCGCGCGCCGACCCACACCGAGCGCCTGCCGGCCGAAGAATTGGCCCTGCCCGAACTCGAACCCGTGACCATGAGCGAAGTCGGCACGAAGCTCGACCTCGCGCGCGCTTATATGGACATGGGTGATCCGGAAGGCGCGCGCAGCATCCTGGAGGAAGTCCTTAACGAGGGTAGCGCCAGCCAGAAACAGGAAGCGCAACGCCTCATCGGCTCGCTCCCGGGCTGACCGCACACCCGAAGTCGCAGGGATTTCGCGCACCGTATGCGCATCGCCGTCGGCGTGGAATACGACGGAACGGGCTACGCCGGTTGGCAGTCCCAGACCAACGTCGATTCGATCCAGGTCCAGGTCGAACGCGCGCTCAGCGAAGTAGCGAATCAACCGATCGATGTCGTCTGCGCCGGTCGTACCGATGCGGGCGTGCACGCGCTCTGTCAGGTCGCGCACTTCGATACGACCGCCGTGCGCAGCGGCCGCGGTTGGGTCCTGGGCGCCAACAGTCACCTGCCCGACGACATCTCGCTCTTGTGGGCGATGCCAGTGCCGGAAGATTTTCACGCGCGCTATTCAGCCACCGCGCGCCGCTATCGCTACCTGATTCTCAATCGCCCGATGCGCTCGGCGCTCGCCCGCTGGCGCGCCTGTCTCGTGCATCGCACGCTCGACGTGCGCGGCATGCAGGAGGGGGCCCAATGGTTCGTGGGCGAACACGACTTCACTTCGTTTCGTTCGTCCGACTGTCAATCCCGGACACCCGTGCGGCGCGTCGATTCGGTGAACGTCACGCGGGACGGCGAGTACGTGGTCATCGATGTGACCGCGAACGCTTTCCTGCACCACATGGTGCGCAACATGGCCGGCGCCCTGATGTCAGTCGGCCTTGGCGAGGCGACTCCGCTGTGGATCCGCGAAGTCATCGAGATGCGCGATCGCACGCGGGCCGGCGTCACCGCGCCCGCGCAGGGCTTGTATCTGCGCGCCGTCGACTATCCCGCCAATCTCGGCGTGCCAGCGGCCCTTGCGGGCGAAGCCGGGCTTTCGAGTATCATCCGGCCCCATGTCATGGTTTGAGCGCATCGTCCCTTCGCGCATCAAGACCGAGCGGCGCACACGCTCGGTGCCGGAGGGTCTATGGATGAAGTGCAGTGCCTGCGACGCGGTGCTCTATCGCGCCGAGCTCGAGCGCAATCTCCACGTCTGCCCCAAGTGCAGCCACCACATGCGCATCGGCGCGCGCGAGCGCCTCACGCGCTTCCTCGATCCCGGCACGGCGGTCGAGCTGGCAACCAAGATCGAACCCGAGGATCCCCTGCGGTTTCGCGACAGCAAGCGCTACCGCGACCGGCTCACCGCCGCGCAGAAGGCGACCGGCGAGAAGGATGCACTGATCGTGCTGCAGGGCAAATTGCAGGGACTCGGCGTCATCGCCTGTGCGTTCGAGTTCAAGTTCATGGGCGGCTCGATGGGGTCGGTGGTCGGCGAGCGCTTCACGCGCGCGGTCGATCAGTGCGTGCAGGATAAGCAGCCGCTGGTGTGCTTTGCCGCGAGCGGCGGCGCGCGCATGCAGGAGGCGCTTTATTCGCTGCTGCAAATGGCGAAGACGAGCGCCGCGCTCACGCGCCTGGCCGCGGCAAAACTGCCGTTTATCTCCGTGCTCACGGATCCGACAACGGGCGGCGTGTCCGCGAGCCTCGCCATGCTCGGTGACGTCAACATCGCCGAACCGAAAGCGCTCATTGGTTTCGCCGGCCCGCGCGTGATTCAGCAGACCGTCCGCGAAACACTGCCGGAAGGCTTTCAACGCGCAGAGTTCCTGCTCGAGCACGGAGCCATCGACATGATCGTCGACCGCCGCGATGAACGTGATCGCATCGGCGGCATGCTGCGGCTCTTCATGGGCCAACCCGTCGCCGCCGACTGACTTGCCGGTGGCCGCGCGCTTCGCAACGCTCGACGCCTGGCTCGCGTGGCAGGAGCGCTTACACCCCTCGACGATTGATATGGGACTCGAGCGCGTGCGGCGCGTGTACGAGGCCATGCGGCTCAAGCCCTGCACCTGTCCCGTCGTGACAGTCGGGGGTACGAACGGCAAGGGATCCTGTGTCGCGTTGCTCGAGAGCATCCTGAGCGCCCAGGGCCTGAAGGTCGGCAGCTTTACCTCGCCCCATCTCATTCGCTACAACGAACGCGTTCACGTCGGCGGCCGTGAAGTGAGCGATGCCGAGCTGATCGGCGCCTTCGAGCGGATCACGGACGCGCGCGGCGCCGTGAGCCTGACCTTCTTCGAATACAACACGCTGGCGGCGCTCGCTGTCTTCACGGATGCCGCGCTCGACGCGATCATTCTCGAGGTTGGACTCGGCGGCCGACTCGACGCCGTCAATCTCATCGATCCCGACGTGGCGCTCATCGTGAGCGTAGGCCTTGATCACATGGAGTGGCTGGGCGCCACGCGCGAGGCCATCGGCCGGGAAAAAGCGGGAATACTCCGCGCCGGACGGCCCGCAGTCTTCGGCAGCGCGGACATGCCGGACTCCGTGCGCGCCGTGGCTCGAGACATCGGCGCCGAGGTCATCGAGCCGCCGCGAGATTTCCACTGGAGCCGCAGAGGCGAGCGCTGGTCGTGGCGGGGACGATCACAGTCGTATCCGGACCTGCCGCCGCCCGCGCTTGCCGGCCCGCGTCAATTCGACAATGCGGCCGCGGTGCTCGCCGTGCTCGAGGCCCTCGAGCCGCGACTGCACGTTGGTCCACAAGCCATTGCGCGAGGTCTCGAGTCGGTCGAACTGCCGGGCAGATTTCAGTCAGTCGATCGCGCGGGCGTCACCTGGATTGTCGATGTCGCCCACAACGCGGCAGCGGCCGAAACGCTGGCGCTCAATCTGGCGCAAGCGCCGTCGAGCGGACGCACTGTCGCCGTCTTTGGCGCGCTCAAGGATAAGGACGTTGCCGCTGTCGCGCGCGCCGTCGCCGGCCAGATCGACGAATGGTTTCTGGCGACGATACCGGGCGAGCGCGGACTCGAAGCGGGCGAACTCAAGCGGCGCGCATTCGGTGATGACGCGGCGCGCGTCACGCTGGCCGGCGTGACGCCGGCGGCCTTCGAAGACGTGGCGCAACGCGTGCGGCGCGGCGATCGCGTCGTTGTGTTCGGTTCCTTCCACATGGCAGGTCCCGCGCTCGAATGGCTTCGGCTATACTCGCGCCCGCTCCGCAGTCTCCGCTGATCCTCTGACGTACGAGAGCCAGCTCGCCCTCGCATGGATACTCCGTCGAAAGAACGTCTGGTCGGCGCCATCATCTTCGTGGTGTTGATCGTGCTGGTCGTGCCGGAAATACTTTCCGGGCCGCATCATCTCGCCGGCGCGACAGCGCCAGGCTCGAGCCCCGCCAGCGCTGCGCGTACCTACATCATCGATCTGGGCAATCCGGTGAAGCCGACCGCCGTGCCGGCGGGCGAGACCAAGCCACCGCCATTGCCAGCACCGCCTGCGCTCACCGCTACCAGCCCAGGCACGGCCTCGACGCCGGCGAGCGCGCCCGTCGCGGCCCCAGCTGCGCCGCCGCCTGTGGCGGACAAGCCAGCGACGACCGCTAGTGCTGTCTCCGGACGAGCGCCAGCCGTAGTGGCGCAGCGGCCAGCGGCAACGCCTGCGCCTGCCGCTACGACGGGCAAGGAAGTCTGGGGTGTGCAGCTCGGCAGCTTCTCGAGCGCCGTGAACGCCGAACGGCTCGCCAGAACGCTCCGTGGCAAAGGCTACCGTGCCTTTGTTTCACCCATTGGCACGGGCACGCATCAGCTGCACCGGGTGCGCGTGGGGCCGGAACCGACGCGTGATGCGGCCGAAGGGCTGCTTGCGCGCCTGAAGCGCGATGGTCAGAGCGCCGCAGTTGTCACCTTGCCATGATGCGCAAAGCGTGCGCTCGATCACGCTGTGGCGCGCTTTTCGTCAAATGGATGTCGAAACGCGCGCGCCGGTACAAGCTGTCATCGCGTGGTCAATCCGTTAGAATGCCGCTCCCCCACGAAAGGCCGTTCTGATGGAAATTAGGCTTCAGGATTTCCCTGCATGATCGGCATCGACATCCTGCTCGTAGCGATTGTTGTCATCTCCTGCATCATCGGCGCGGTGCGCGGACTCGTGCGCGAGCTGATCTCGCTGCTGGCGTGGATCGTCGGCCTCTGGTGCGCGTGGCGCTTCGCCTATCTCGTCGAGCCCTCGCTCGGCGGCATCCTCGCCGACCGTCCGGTGAGCCTCTGGGTTGCCCGTGCCCTCGTTCTGGTCGCGATCCTGGTAGTGGGCGGCGTCATCGGCGCGATCGTCGGCTACATCGTCCGGCACTCGGCGTTGAGCTGGCTCGACCGCTCCCTCGGGATTCTTTTTGGACTGATCCGCGGGCTTGTAATCGTGGGTCTGGTCGCCATTGTAGGGTCTCTCTTCAAGTTGACGGATGGCCCGGGCTGGCGCGATGCGCATTTCACTTCGTATGCCGAAACGATCGGCAGCGGCATCAAGTCATTCGTGGATGATGCCGGCCAGTCGCTGAAACCCCCGGCGAACTAGCGCGCAGCTCTACGGCGAACAACTGGAGCCCCTCCCATGTGTGGCATCGTCGGAATCGTCGGAACCAGCCCCATTGCGCAACGTCTCTACGACGCAATGACGGTGCTGCAGCACCGCGGCCAGGACGCCGCCGGAATCATGACTGCATCCGAAGGCGAGCTCTGCATGCGCAAGGCGAGCGGCCTGGTGCGCGATGTGTTCCAGCAGAAGCACATGGTGCAGCTGCGCGGCAACGCCGGCATCGGTCATGTGCGCTACCCGACAGCTGGCTGCGACAACGCCGCCGACGCTCAACCTTTCTACGTGAATGCCCCCTATGGCATCTGTCTCGCGCACAACGGCAACCTGACAAACGCCACCGAGCTCGCTGAAGTGCTGGTGCGCGAGGACCGGCGCCACCTCAACACGGAATCCGATTCGGAAGTGCTGCTCAACGTGTTCGCATCGGAGCTGCAGCGTGTCGGAACGCCACGCGTGACGGCCGCCGATATCTTCGCGGCGGTGAGCGCGGTGTATCGCCGCTGCCGCGGCGGCTATGCGGTCGTCGCCATGATCATTGGCCACGGGATTCTCGGGTTCAGGGATCCGAACGGCATCCGGCCGCTCGTCATCGGCCGCCGCGAGACGGCGCGCGGACCCGAGCACATGCTGGCATCGGAGAGCGTCGCGCTCGACATGCTGGGATTCAAGCTGCTGCGCGACGTCGCTCCCGGAGAGGCGGTGTACGTTGACGAACACGGGCGGCTCTATACACAGCAGTGCGTTGCGGCCGTACGTCACTCGCCCTGTATCTTCGAATATGTGTACTTCGCGCGGCCCGACTCGATCATCGACAACATCTCCGTCTACAAGTCGCGCCTGCGCATGGGAGAGCGGCTGGCGGAGAAGATCCTGCGGCTGAAGCCCGATCACGACATCGACGTGGTCATCCCGATTCCGGACACGAGCCGCACGAGCGCGCTGCAGGTCGCGCATATCCTCAACACCAAGTACCGCGAAGGCTTCATCAAGAATCGTTACATCGGCCGCACCTTCATCATGCCCGGCCAGGAACAGCGCGAAAAATCGGT
>JBGPLJ010000007.1:0-29347 GCA_041486385.1 Steroidobacteraceae bacterium | reverse complement strand
TGCTCGCGCCGCGCGCCGCGCCGCGCGCACGGACACGTTCGGCGGCGGGCAGGCGCGGGACAACCGCGAGCGCGTCGGCGTCGAGGCCCGGCGGCGCATGGAGATCCGTGACGATGAGGGTCAGAGCGTGCAACGGTTCAGAGCGCGCCTTGGGTACGGTCGATCGGGTATCTTTGCGGGATGCGATTTACGATGGACACGGTCAGCAGCCTCAATTTCGTGCGCGCGTATTCCGCGAGCGAAGTCGTCGTTGGCGATCGCGTTGTGCGCTCGAGTCTGATCGTCACGGCCAACGCGCTGATCCTCGACTGGCCCCCCAGTTCGGTCGCGGAACTCAACGAGGATCATCTCATCCCGGTATTCGCCCTCGGGGCGGAGGTCGTACTCCTCGGAACAGGCGCGCGGCAGACATTTCCCGCGCCGCGCATTCTAGCCGCGGCAGCGCGAGCCGGGGTCGGTCTTGAAGTCATGGATACGCCGGCGGCTTGCCGCACCTACAACGTGTTGCTGCAGGAGGAGCGCCGCGTGGCGGCGGCTCTGATGCTCGGGACGGTTTAGCGCCCTGGTCTGGCTGTCACAGCCAGGGCACCGGAAGAAGACACGGAAATAGAAGAGTTCTGATCAACCAACCAATCGTTCGAAGCTGACAGACTTCAAAGATTGCCGTCGCTTGTTCTTGTTGTTGTCGCTGTTCTTCTTCTCGTTCTTTACTGACTCTCCCCTGCTGTCCCGTGTCTTCATCCGGTGCCCCGGAGCGCCTGGGTGCCGGAACATCAAACCATAGCGCGCCGCCACCACGCAACCGTCTCACGGGCTGCGCTGCGGCAGGTACGCCTGCGGATCGACGGGCTTGCCGTCGAGGCGGATTTCGAAGTAAAGCGCCGGCTGCTGACCGGGTCCGAGGCCCATCTCGGCGATCGACTGGCCCCTGGTCACTTGCTGTCCTTCCGTCACGAGCACGGCCTGGTTGTGGCCGTAGGCGCTCAAGAGACTATTGCTGTGCTTGATGATCACGAGATGCCCGTAACTGCGGAGCGCCGTGCCGGTGTACACAACCCGGCCCGCTGCCGCTGCCCGCACAGGATCACCCAGGCGGCCGAGGATGCGCAGTCCCGAGCCGCCGGTCGGCTGACGCACGGGCCCGATTACCTTGCCGCTCGCCGGCCAATCGAAGCGGATAACCGGTTCATCAGCCGGCGGGCTGGCATGCGGCATTGACGTTTGCGGGCGGCGCGCTGGAATAGCGGCCACTTCCGGGGCCGAGCCGTCCGGGGAAATCTTCAAGACCTGGCCGACTGCAATGCGATAGCTCGTCAGGTGGTTCCAACGCGCGAGATCGCGGTAGTCGAGGTCGTAGCGCCAGGCGATGGCGTACACCGTATCGCCTGGCTGCACGACGTAGGTGAGGCCCTCCGTCGCGACAAATGGCTTGCCGCAAGCCGCGGGCAGCGCAGCCATGGCCGTCAGCAGAGCGCAGGCAATGAGGGACCGCATGGCTTGTCGAGCACGACGACGCCGGATCACGCGGTCGGCACCGCCCCTTTGATGAGTGGCACGAAGGCAACCGCTCCCAGCCGCTCCCGTTGCAGGCCATTCTCCCGCCGTGTGATGCGCCACAGTTCCTGCTCACCTTCGGCCCCGACCGGCACGACAAGCCGACCGCCCGGCGCCAGCTGCTGCGTCAACGCCTCAGGGACGGCGTGCGGCGCGGCCGCCACGATAATCCCGTCAAAAGGTGCGTGGGCTGCCCAGCCCTGCGAGCCATCGCCGTGACGGAAGCGCACGTTCTTTACGCCCAGCTGCTTCAAGCGCTCCTTGGCGCGCTCCAGGAGCGGCGCAAGACGTTCAATGGTGTAAAGCTTCTCGACAAGGGGCGCGAGCACTGCCGTCTGGTAACCACAGCCCGTGCCGACCTCGAGCACGTTGAAGAGCGGGCCCGCTTCCAGCAGCGCAGCGGTCATGCGCGCGACGATCAGAGGCTGGGAAATCGTCTGCCCGAATCCGATTGGCAGCGCCGTGTCCTCGTAGGCGCGGCTCGCGAGCGCTTCGTCGACGAAGAGGTGCCGCGGAACGCTGCGAATCTGATCGAGTACGGTCGGATCGCGCACGCCCTGATCCTTCACCCGCTGCACCAGCCGCTCGCGTGTGCGCGCAGAGGTCATGCCGATGCCTTCGACGCGCTGATTGTTCATGCGGCATCTCCCAGCCAGGCGCCGATGTCGCCAAGCGCCGGGTGCCGCGTGAGGTCGAGTTGCAAGGGCGTGACCGATACATAGCCCTGCGCGATTGCGTCGAAGTCGGTTCCGGGCCCAGCGTCCTGCTGCGGTCCGGCCGGCCCCACCCAATACACCGTCTGTCCTTTGGGATCTTTCGACTTCACGACGCGCTCGGCGCGATGACGATAGCCGAGCCGCGTGGCCAGCGTGCCGCGCAGCTCCGCGTATGGCCGGTCGGGAATATTGACGTTCAGAATCATCGTCGGATCGAGGGGCCGGCGCAGCACGCGCGCGACCAGTTCGCTCGCGACGCGCGCCGCCGTATCGAAATGGTGCGGGCTGTGAGCCGTCGTGCAGAGCGAAAGGGCAATCGCGGGCAGACCCAGGAATCGACCCTCCATCGCGGCGGCGACCGTGCCGGAATAGAGCACGTCGTCACCGAGGTTCGGGCCATCATTGATGCCCGACACCACCATGTCGTGCTCGAACTCGAAGAGCCCGGAGATCGCGAGGTGCACGCAATCGGTGGGCGTGCCGGTGACATAGTAAGTATTCGGCTCGGCCTGCGTGACTCTGAGCGGTACATCGAGCGTCAATGAATTGCTCGCGCCGCTGCGATTGCGGTCGGGCGCGACGACCGTGATTTCACCATGAGCCGCGAGCGCGGCGGCCAGCGTGCGCAACCCATCAGCGCGATAACCGTCATCGTTCGATACAAGAATCTTCACAAGGGAGGCGTCTGGCTGGCGGCTCGGACGGCGCACACTATACTCGAAATCCGACCCGACCAACTCGAGCAAAGGGCGGACCCGGTGGCGAACCAGGCCCCAAGAAAATTCGCACGCAAGACGCCCGCCACGCAACCCGTGTCGAGCGCGGACGCTGAGCTCTTCCGCGCAGCGGTACGCGATGTCGTGCCGATCAAGCGCGTCCGCCGCCACACGGCTCCGCGCCCGAAGCCGCCACCGCGCGCGCGCTTCACACGCGCCGATGAGGCGCTGGTGCTCGAAGAGAGCCTGCGGCTCACGCCGGCTGAACTCGCCGTCGAGACAGGCGATGAACTGAGCTATCGCCGCGCAGGCGCAAGCGACAAGCGGGTACGGCAATTGCGGCGCGGCGCCTTCCGCGTTGATCGTGAGCTCGACCTGCACGGACTGAATCTGAGCGCAGCGCACGCCGCACTCGGCGACTTCCTGGGCGCATCCCTGGCGCAGCACGCACGTTGCGTTCGCATCATCCATGGCAAGGGGCGCCGCTCCGGTCCACGCGGACCCGTGCTGAAGGACATGGTGAGCAAGGTTCTGCGCAAGACCAGCGCGGTGATTGCATTCACCTCCGCGCGTCCGGTGGACGGCGGCACCGGCGCGCTCTATGTCCTCCTGACGCGCTAGCTTCCCCCTCACCCCAACCCTCGATCGAATCCCCTCACCCTAACCCTCTCCCCTTGAAAGGGGAGAGGGAATCACTTCTTCAGCCGCGCCACCATCGCGCGCAACGCCGCCTGCGTCTCGGGCTCGAACCAGTGACGCTCAAGCGAGTCCTCGACTTCGATGCCGGCCGTGCGCACGATCTCGATCAGATCGGCGCGCGCGAGCGCACGCGTGGCGGCAAGCGCCGCCGCGGGCAGTCGTGCGAGGTTCTGCGCCCAGGCGATCGCCCGATCCACAACCTCCTCCGGCGGCGCCACTTCATCGACCAGCCCGATCGCGAGTGCTTCATCCGGCGTCAACATGCGGGCTGAGGCGAGGAGGAGCTCCGCGCGCCGCGCGCCGACCACGCGCCGCAAGACGCCGTAGATCACCGGACCCGGGTGAATGCCCACCGCAACTTCGTTGAGTCCGATCTTGTAGTCGCCCTGCGCCATGACGCGATAGTCGCAATACATCGCGAGCACCGCGCCGCCGGCCGGACTATGACCCGTGATCGCGCACGCAATCGGAAGCGGGCAGCTGGCGATCTGCCGCTGCACGTCGAAAAAGAGCCGCCAGAACGCGTGCATCTCAGCCGGGTTCTTGGCAAGGAGCGACGGCACATCGAGCCCCGCGGAAAACATACCCGGGCGCCCCGACACGACCAGCGCGCGCGCCGGGCCCCGCATGGCGGCGGCCAGAGCGTCACGAATTGCCGCGAGCATCGCATCGTTGAAAGCGTTGACCGGTGGGCGCGCCAGCTTGATCTCGAGGACGTCACCGATGCCGCGGGTTTCTATCATGACGAACTCCTGGTGCGCGTCAGCACGACAACGGCGTGAGCCGCGAAGCCTTCACCCCGGCCGATGGCTCCGAGGCCCTCCATGCTGGTCGCCTTGATGTTCACGCGGGTCACCGGAATGTTGAGGTCGGCGGCAAGATTCGCGCGCATCGCGGCCTTGTACGCGAGCACTCGGGGCGCTTCCGCGATCACGCTGACATCGGCGTTCGAGACACTGTAGCCACGCTTCGCGAGTTCGCCCGCGACCTGGCGCAGGAACCCGCGGCTGTCCGCACCGCGATAGGTCGGATCGCTCGGCGGAAACCACTCGCCGATATCGCCAAGACCGGCCGCGCCGAGCAGCGCATCGCAGAGCGCATGAATAACGACATCGCCATCGGAATGTGCGAGCACACCCCGCTCATGGGGAATGCGCACACCGCCGAGCACCACATGATCGCCCTCGGTGAATGCATGGACGTCATAGCCGTGTCCCATCAATACCGCGGGTGCGGCCCAGGCGCCAAGAATGGCTTCGGCCATCGCGAGGTCATCGGGTCGGGTGATCTTGATGTTGGATGCCGAGCCCGCGATGAGTCGTGGCTTGAAGCCGGCGCGTTCGATCGCCGCGGCGTCGTCGGTGACGTCGAGTCCCGCACCGAGCGCGGCATCGAGCGCCGCGCGCAGGAGGCCATAGCGAAACATTTGCGGCGTGAGTGCGCGCCACAGGCCACCGCGGTCGATTGTGCGTTCGATGTGGCCCGATCCTGAAGTCTGCTTGACGGTATCGCCGATCGGCGCCGCGAGAATGCCGCCGACCGGATCATCCTTGAGTTCACGCATGAGGCGCTCGAGATCCATGGCCGGCAGACAGGGCCGGGCGGCGTCGTGGACGAGCACCCAGTCGTCGTCAGAAGCGCTTGCAGCGAGTGCTGCGAGTCCATTACGGACAGATTGCGCGCGCACCGCCCCACCCAGCGCACTTCGGACTCTGGGTTGGAGCCGCTCGACCAGCGCCTGTCCCTGGGCGTCATGCGCTGCGAGCACCAGCACGATCGCGGAAATTTCAGGCGCGGCGATGAGTGGCGCAAGAGCAGCTTCGAGCACCGTCGTGCTGCCAAGTGCAGCAAACTGCTTCGGCACCTCGCCACCGAAACGCACACCGCCGCCTGCGGCCGGCACCACGGCCCAGTAGCGGACAGACGCTGCGTTCATTGTGCGGCGGCGGTAGTGGCTGCCGGATGGACCGGCGCGGGAGCAGCCGGGTCGCGCGGCACGACCTGGTAGAAGGTTTCATTCGAACGGATCATGCCGAGTTCGCTGCGCGCGCGCTCCTCGACGGCGGACAAACCCTGCTTGAGATCGCGCACCTCCGCGGCGAGCTGCGCGTTGCGCTCGCCGAGGCCGTGATTCTCGGTGCGCTGCGCGACGACTTCCCTGTTGAGGCGCCAGATCTCGCTTGCCCCGCTGTCAGAGATCCACAGGCGATATTGCAGCCCCAGAAGCACGATCAGAAGAATGGCGGCAAGCAGCTTCATGCGTCGGAAATCGTACTCTGAAATATTAGTGTGGACAATAGCTTACCGGGTTCTTCTGACGAGTCAGGCGAACTTCACGGGGAAGGCATCGCGGCCCGCGTACCGCCCTTGCGCGCCGAGCTCTGCTTCGATGCGCAGGAGCTGGTTGTATTTCGCAACGCGATCCGAGCGCGACATCGAGCCCGTCTTGATCTGTGTGGCGGAGGTCGCAACCGCGATGTCGGCGATCGTGCTGTCTTCGGTCTCACCGGAGCGATGCGAAACCACGGACGCGTATTTCGCCCTGGACGCCATCGTGATGGCTGCAAGCGTCTCGGTGAGCGTACCGATCTGATTCGGCTTGATGAGGATCGCATTGGCGATCTTGCGCTCGATGCCTTGCGCGAAAATCTTGGTGTTGGTGACGAAGATATCGTCACCGACGAGCTGGATGCGCGCGCCGAGTTTCTTCGTGAGCCCCACCCAGCCGTCCCAGTCGCCCTCGCTCATGCCGTCTTCAATCGTGATGATCGGATACTTCGCGGCGAGTCCCGCGAGGTAGTCCGCGAACTCGACCGGCGTGAAGCGGCGATTCTCCGATTCAAGCGTGTAATGGCCGTTCGAGAAGAACTCGGAGCTCGCGACGTCGAGCCCGAGATAGATGTCGCGTCCCGCCTTGTAGCCCGCCCGATCGATGGCTTCGAGTATGGTCTCGAGGGCCGATTCGTTCGACGGTAGATCGGGTGCAAAGCCGCCCTCATCGCCCACCGCGGTGTTGAGCTTCCTGCCGTGCAGAACTTTCTTGAGCGCATGAAAGGTTTCGGCGCCATAGCGCACGGCCTCGGCGAGCGTGGGCGCGCCGACGGGGAGAATCATGAACTCCTGTATGTCGACGCTGTTATCCGCATGCGCGCCGCCATTGATGATATTCATCATCGGCACGGGCAGGGTCAGTGCGCCGTCGCCGCCGAGCGCGCGATACAAGGGGATGCGCCGATCTCGGGCCGCGGCATGAGCTGCGGCCAGCGAGATCGCAAGCAGTGCGTTGGCTCCGAGGCGCGCCTTATTGTCACTGCCGTCGAGCTCGATCATGCGCGCGTCGAGCGCCGCCTGGTCGAGTGCATCGCGTCCCAGAAGCGCAGCCCGCAGTGGACCATTGATATTGGCAACCGCCTTCTGCACGCCCTTGCCGAGATAGCGCTTCGGGTCGCCGTCGCGCAATTCCACAGCCTCGCGCGATCCGGTCGAAGCGCCCGAGGGCACGGCCGCACGGCCGAGCACGCCGGAATCGAGCATGACGTCCGCCTCAACGGTCGGGTTACCCCGTGAATCGATGATCTCGCGGCCGCGGATGTCAGAAATCTTCGTCACAACAGCGACTCCTCGAAGGGTTTTGATTTCACGGCCGCATCGAGCGCCTTGAGCGTCGCGAGGAGCGACTCCATGCGATCGAGTGGCCAGGCATTGGGCCCGTCCGACAACGCTTCCGCGGGTCGTGGATGAGTTTCCATGAACAGCCCGCTGATCCCGGCGCCGACGGCTGCCCGTGCGAGCACGGGAATGAATTCGCGCTGGCCACCCGAAGATTTGCCCTGCCCGCCGGGCAGTTGCACGGAGTGGGTGGCGTCGAACACCACCGGACAGCCGGTGGACCGCATCACGGACAACGCACGCATGTCGGAGACGAGATTGTTGTAGCCGAAGGAGAAGCCGCGTTCGCAAACCATGATGGAGGGATTGCCCGTCGAGCGCGCCTTGTCGACGACGTTCTGCATCTCCCAGGGCGAAAGGAACTGGCCCTTCTTGATGTTGACCGGCTTGCCCTGCGAGCAAACATTCACGATGAAATTGGTCTGGCGGCAAAGAAACGCCGGCGTCTGCAGGACATCGACCACGGCCGCAACTTCGGCGAGCGGCGTGTCCTCATGCACATCGGTGAGCACCGGCAGCCCGGTCGCATTCTTCACGCGCTCGAGCGCCTTGAGGCCGCCTGCGAGGCCCGGTCCGCGAAAGCTCGAGCGCGAGGAACGATTCGCCTTGTCGAACGATGCCTTGAAGATGAGCGGCACCGACAGGCGCGTGCAGATGTCTTTCAAGCGCTCCGCCACTTCCAGAACGAGCGCTTCGCTTTCGATGACGCAGGGTCCGGCGATCAGAAAGAGCGGGCGATCCGGCCCGACCGCGTGACCGCAGAGCTTCATGGACCCTTCGGACCCGGCCAATCAGGCGCTCGCCGCAGCGGGCAGCTGCGACGCACGGCAATTGCGCGCGGCGCGCACAAAGCCGGCGAACAGCGGATGTCCGTCGCGCGGCGTCGAGGTAAACTCCGGATGGAACTGGCTCGCGACGAACCACGGATGCCCCGGCAGTTCGATCATTTCGACGAGGCCGTCCGCCGAGAACCCGGAGAACCGCATGCCGGCGCGCGTCAGTTCATCGAGATAGCGATTGTTGAACTCGTAGCGATGGCGGTGGCGCTCCATGATCGTGTCGCGGCCGTAGGTCATGTGAGCGAGGGAGCCCGGATTCAGGCGAATCTCCTGCGCACCGAGGCGCATGGTGCCGCCCTTGGCAGCAGTCTCATCGCGTAACTGCACGCCACGGGCACTGTCGTCCCACTCGGTGATGAGCGCAACCACCGGATGCGGTGACTCGCGATTGAATTCGGTGCTGTTCGCGCCCTTCAGGCCACAGACATTGCGCGCAAATTCGATGACCGCGAGCTGCATGCCGAGGCACAGACCGAGATACGGGATGCGATTCTCACGGGCGTAGCGAATCGCTTCGATCTTGCCCTCGATGCCCCGCTCCCCGAATCCACCGGGGACCAGGATTGCGTCCATGCCGTGCAGGCAGTCGGTGCCCTGCGCCTCGATGTCGGTCGATTCGATGTAATGAACCTTGACGCGCGTGCGAGTGCGGAGCGATGCGTGCGACAGCGCTTCATTGAGCGAGATGTACGAATCACGGATCTGGACGTACTTGCCGACCATGGCGACGTTCACGGTCGCTTCCGGATTCACCTTGGCGGCCACCACCTGGCGCCACTCGGCGAGGTCGGTCGACGGCACGTCGAGCCGCAATCGATCGACCACGAAGTCGTCGAGCCCCTGCTCGTGCAGCCACAGCGGAATCTTGTAGATGTCATCGCAATCGATGGCGGAGATGACCGCGCGTTCTTCCACGTTGGTGAAGAGCGCGATCTTGCGGCGCTGCTCGTCCGGCAAGGAAACCGTCGAACGGCAGAGCAGAATGTCGGGCTGAATGCCGATCGAGCGCAACTCCTTCACGGAGTGCTGGGTCGGCTTCGTCTTGATCTCACCCGACGTGCCGAGCACCGGCACGAGCGTCAGGTGCATGAAAACCACGTTGTTGCGCCCGAGCTCAACGCCCATCTGGCGAATCGCCTCGAGAAACGGCAAAGATTCGATGTCGCCGACGGTGCCGCCGATTTCGACCATGCAAACGTCCGCGCCACCCGCCCCGAGCTTGATCGAGCGCTTGATCTCGTCGGTGATGTGCGGGATGACCTGGACCGTGGCGCCGAGGTAATCGCCACGGCGTTCCTTGGCGATCACGCGCTCGTAGATGCGCCCGGTCGTGAAATTGCTGTTGCGCCCCGTGACGGTGTGTACAAAGCGTTCGTAGTGCCCGAGATCGAGGTCCGCCTCGGTGCCGTCGGTGGTGACGTACACCTCGCCGTGCTGAAACGGGCTCATCGTGCCCGGATCGACGTTGATGTACGGATCGAGCTTGACCATCGAGATCTTGAGGCCGCGCGACTCGAGAATGGCGCCGAGCGATGCCGACGCGATGCCCTTGCCAAGCGAGGAAACGACACCGCCGGTCACGAAAACGTATCGAGTCATGTGAGATTCCCGTCGCGAGGTGATGAAGCAATTTGGGGCCAGGTTCGCGCACCGGCCCCAACGATTCGACGGGCGATCAGACTAACAGAAGTGCACTTTGCTCGCCAGCCGATCCGCAGCTTTCCCGGCGCGTCAAAAGAGCTCCGGCCGCCCTTGCCACTCGATGTGCACCGCAGGTTCGTCGCCCTCGGGCTGATACTTCGCGTCGGTCCAAAGATCGCCAACGGCCACAAGATCGCGGCCCGCGTACAGGAGCGGAATGTGGGGCCGTGCCCAAGGCACGACGCCGTGCTCCTGATGGAGATTACGGAGCGTTCGCTTGCGTGCACCTGGCGCGGGTCGGAGCGAAGCGCCGGCCGCCTCGCCGCGCACATCGAGCGATGCGGGTAGCCGAGCGCGCGCGAGGGTCGCCACACCACGGCCCTCCACCAGATTGAGCGACCCGAGCCCGGCGCCAAGATTGAGCGCGCCGCTCGACCACATCCAGGCTTGCGGCTCCAGCGCCGGCAATTCATAGGACTCCGCGAGATACAAGCGGCCGCGATAACGTCGAACATCGGCACCCGGCCAGCGCAGGCGCGGCACAGCATCTTCAGCCGTGCGTGTCATCACGGACAGCAGTCGCTCGAGATTATCGGCTGAGGGGAGCGGCCGGCCGGCGCCGCGAATCCAATAGCGCAGCAGATTGAGCGCCCGTGTGCGCCCGAGGCCGGCGAGCGAGGCGAGTTCGAGCCGATCGCCGGCCCGCGCGTGCACCCAATCGCGTTGCGCGAGTTCATCGAGCAGCTCCTGGGCATCTGCCATGTGGCGCGCCGTGCGCGATACATTCGCCGCAATGCCGGGCCAGCGCTTGCAGAGCGTCGGAACGACCGACGTTCTGAGGAATGCACGCTCAAAGCGCGGGTCGGTGTTCATTGGATCCTCGATCCATTCGAGCTTGCGGGCACGCGCGTAGGCGAGCAGCGCAGCACGTGTCACGCCAAGCAGCGGTCGCACGTGCCGGCTCGAACCGAACGCGGCATTTGCCGGCATGGCGGCGAGTCCCGGGACGCCCGCCCCACGCGCGAGCTGCAGGAGCACGGTCTCGAGCTGATCGTCCTGGTGGTGGGCGGTGAGCAGAATCTCACCTGCTTGGAGCTTCTCCCGAAACACGGCGTAGCGTGCGGCGCGCGCAGCCGCTTCGACCGACTCGCCGCTCTCGACGTCGATTGCAATGCGCTCGATCTCGCAGGCAACGCCGAGATTGAGAGCACTCTGCCGGGCTTTCTCTGCCCAATCAGCGGATGACTCCTGAAGACCATGATCAATGTGAATGGCGCGCAGCCTGAGCCCAGGCGCGTCGCGGCTGAGTTCAGCAAGCGCCGCGAGCAGTGCCATCGAATCCACGCCGCCGCTGAACGCCACGCAGAAACTGCGAGCGAGCGGTTCGGTGAATTCCTTCTCGAGGAGGGAGCGCAGCAGCGCTGCCGAAAAAGTCACGGCACGCCGGCCTTGATTCGAATCAGGTTTCGGTGAACACGCCGAAGGACCGCAAGCGTTCGGCGCGGGCCGCGACGATCTCGGCGACGGGCTTCGCTTCGAGTTCCTTCAGGTGGCGCTGCAAGGCGGCCTTCAGCGATTCCGCCGTGGTATTCGAATCACGATGCGCGCCGCCGAGCGGTTCGCGGATCACCTCATCGACGAGGCCGAGCCGCGAGAGGCGCTCCGCCGTGATGCCCATCGCGTCGGCGGCGATTTCGCGCTTGTCGGCGCTGTGCCAGAGGATCGACGCGCAGCCCTCCGGGGAGATCACCGAGTAGACGCTGTACTGGAGCATGAGCAGGCGATCGCACACGCCAATCGCAAGCGCCCCACCGGATCCACCCTCGCCGATGACAACGCTGATGATGGGAGCCGCGAGCGCCGACATCTCGAAGAGATTCCGCGCGATCGCTTCGCTCTGCCCGCGCTCCTCCGAGCCGACGCCCGGATACGCGCCAGGCGTGTCGATGAGCGTGATGAGCGGCAGATTGAATTTCTCCGCCATCTTCATGAGCCTGAGCGCCTTGCGATACCCCTCGGGCTTCGGCATGCCGTAGTTGCGGCGCACGCGTTCCTTGGTATCCCGGCCTTTCTGGTGGCCGATCAGCATGACGGGGCGGCCGTCGAGACGCGCCGGTCCGCCGACGATCGCAAGGTCATCCGAATACATGCGATCGCCGTGCAACTCCTGGAAATCGGTGAACACGAGCCCGATGTAGTCGAGCACGTAGGGCCGCTGCGGATGCCGCGCAAGCTGGGTGATCTGCCACGGGGTGAGGTTCGAGAAGATGCTCTGCGTCAGCGCGCGACTTTTCGCACGCAGGCGATTGATCTCCTCCTGAATATTGATCTCAGCGTCGCTGCCGACGTACTTGAGTTCGTCGATCTTGGCCTCGAGCTCGGCGATCGGCTGCTCGAAGTCGAGAAAATTCAGGTCCATGCGCTCACCGTGAAGACAGTTGAAGCGAAGGTAGCCGGGATTGCGCTGGCGGGCAACCGAGCGCGCAAAAAGGGGTCAGCCTTGCTCGCTCGCCGTAGCCTCACTTCCCGCCGCTCTCTGTCCATAAGACAGCCGCCAGCTCTCCCGACCGACGAGTCGCGTCAGCCGCTCGAGGAATTCACGCGTGGGCCTGAGCGCCCACTCAGGTCCAAGCGTAAGCAGGGCCTGCGCCTGATCGTTCGTGTAGTGCAGAACGACGTTGCAGCCGCCGGGCTTGCGCACCGGCTTGATCAGATCTTCGAGGCGCAGAATGAAATCGGCGCCGTTCGCTGCGGCGGGAATACGGACATGAATGCGCCGCGCCTGCTGCTCGCGCACGAGATTCATGTCCTGCAGCTTCTTCGCGGCGAGGCGCCAGCCCTCGATGAAATCGTCGTAGCGCAGATTCCCGTCGATGAGCAGGATCGCGTCCTTCACAATGAGCTCGCGATGCGCCTGCAGGACGTCATCGAACAGCGTCACTTCCATGCGCGCCGAGCGGTCATCCAGAATGAGGCTCACGCGATTGGATCGGCGCCGCACTTCGAGCACGAGTCCCGCCACCGTAATGGTATTCGTATTGGCGCCGTGCCAGCCACGTTCACTCTGCGCAGGCGGCCGTTCCGCCGAGATATCCGTAAGACGGCCGTGCGTGAGTCCACTCAACTCCGCTTCGAACTCGGTGAATGGATGACCCGTGAGGAAGAGACCCAGCGTCTCGCGCTCTCCCGCGAGTCGTACCGCTGGCGGCCAGTCCTCGAGTTCAGGCGCCGCAATTCTCTCGCTGCGCGGGATTGCACCGCTCGCGAGTCCAAAAAGATCGACCTGACCCGCATCGAGGGCGCGCGTCGCCTGCTCGCCCATTTGCATCGCGGCGGGCAATCGCGCCATCAGCGTTGCGCGATTCGCGCCGAGCCCGTCGCAGCAGCCCGAGCGAATCAATGCTTCGAGCACACGCCGATTGATCTTCTGCAGATCGAGCCGGCGGCAAAGATCCTCGATACTGGTGAACGGTCCGCCGCGCTCGCGCTCCATGACCAGGGAATCGACCGCCGCTTCGCCCACGCCCTTGATCGCGCCGAGTCCGTAACGGATCTTGCGTTCGCCCGACACAGTGAACTGGTGCGAGGAGTGATTCACGTCTGGCGGCTCGACCTCGAGCTCAATTGCCGCGCACTCATCGATGAGGGTCACGACCTTGTCGGTCTTGTCCATGTCGGACGAGAGCACGGCCGCCATGAACGCGGCCGGATAGTGCGCCTTCAACCAAGCGGTCTGATACGAGAGCAACGCGTAGGCTGCGGAATGCGACTTGTTGAAGCCGTAGCCCGCGAATTTTTCCATGAGATCGAAGATGTGCGCGGCTTGGCGTTCTGGAACGCCACGCGCAACGGCACCGCCGACGAAGATCGAGCGCTGCTGCGCCATCTCCTCCGCTTTCTTCTTGCCCATCGCGCGCCGCAGGAGGTCGGCGCCGCCGAGCGTGTAGCCCGCGAGCACCTGCGCGATCTGCATCACCTGTTCCTGATAGAGGATCACGCCATAGGTCGGCTTCATGATCGACTCGAGGCTCGGGTGCAGGAAATCGGTGCGCGTGCCCGCGCGCCCATGCTTGCGATCCATGAAGTCATCGACCATGCCCGATTGCAGCGGACCTGGGCGGAACAGCGCAACCAACGCGATGACGTCCTCGAAACGATCGGGCTGCAGGCGCCGGATGAGATCCTTCATGCCGCGTGACTCGAGCTGAAACACCGCGGTGGTGCGGCAGCTCTTCAGGAGGGCGAAGGCTTTGGGATCGTCCATCGGGATCGCGTTCAGATCGAGCGCGGGCTCGCCTGCCGCGGCGCGCGCGGCGTTGATGGTCTTGACGGCCCAGTCGATGATCGTGAGCGTGCGCAGCCCGAGGAAGTCGAACTTCACGAGCCCGGCCGCTTCCACGTCGTCCTTGTCGAATTGGGTGACGACGTTGCTGCTGCCCTCTTCCGCGTAGAGCGGCGCGAAGTCCGTGAGCACCGATGGCGCGATCACGACACCGCCCGCATGCGTGCCGGCATTGCGCACGAGGCCCTCAAGAGAACGCGCGAGATCGATGAGCGTGCGCACTTCATCGTCGCTCTTATAGAGACGCTTGAGTTCTTCTTCCTTCTCGAGCGCTGCATCGAGCGTGATGCCGAGCTCAAAGGGAATCAGCTTCGCGATCCGATCGACGTAGCCGTAGTTGTGACCGAGCACGCGGCCGACGTCGCGGACCACGGCCTTGGCCGCGAGGCTGCCATAGGTAATGATCTGGGAGACGCGGTCGCGGCCGTATTTATCGGCCACGTACGCAATCACGCGGTCGCGCCCGTCCATGCAGAAGTCGACGTCGAAGTCGGGCATCGATACGCGTTCGGGATTGAGGAACCTCTCGAACAGGAGGTCGTAGGCGAGCGGATCGAGATCGGTGATGCCGAGGGCGTACGCGACCAGCGAGCCAGCCCCGGAGCCGCGGCCCGGACCGACGGGAATATCGTGCTCGCGCGACCAGCGGATGAAATCCGCCACGATGAGAAAGTAGCCCGCAAAGCCCATCTGGCAGATGCAATCGAGCTCACTCGCCAGTCGCTCCGCATAGAACTCGGGCGTCCCGACCCTCTTGGCGCCCAATTGTTCGAGCCTCAGGCGCAAGCCGCGTGCGGACTCATCGCGCAGATACTGATTCTCATCACCGCCGCCCGGCACGGGAAATTTCGGCAGGCGCGCCTCGCCGAGCTTGATATCGAGGCTGCAACGCTGCGCAATCTCCACCGAATTCTCGAGCGCCTCGGGCAGATCCTTGAACACTTCCGCCATCTCGGCGGGGCTCCTCAGGTACTGCTGCTCGCTGTAGCGGCGCGGGCGGCTCGGATCCGCCAGCAGGGTCCCGCCGTGAATACAGACGCGCGCTTCGTGCGCTTCAAAATCCTCGCGCCGCAGGAACCGCACATCGTTCGTCGCAACCACCGGAGCATTGAGCAATGCGCCAAGACGCAATAGCGCCTGCAGGTGCTCCTCTTCGTGGGTGCGGCCGGTCCGCGTCACTTCGAGATAGAAGCGGTCCGGAAACAGATCGAGCCAGGTGCGCAGCGCCGCCTCGGCTTCCGCGTCGCGCCGGCCCGTGAGCGCGCGGCCGATGTCGCCGTCGCGGCCGCCTGACAAGGCGATGAGGCCGGCGACGGTCTTCGGTGTGAGCCACGAGCGATCGAGTTGCGGCAGTCCGCGGCGCTGCCCCTCGAGGTACGAGCGGCTGACGAGGCGCGTCAGGTTCTGATAACCCTCGAGGTTCTGGCACAGGAGCACGAGCCGCGAAGGCTCCGCACGGTCGCCCGGTTCGTTCAGGAGCGCGTCGACGCCCACGATCGGCTTGATGCCGTGCTTCTGCGCAGCCTTGTAGAACTTCACCATCGCAAAGAGATTGCTCTGGTCGGTGAGCGCGACGGCCGGCATCCCCGCGGCGGCCGCCGCTGCCATCAACTCGTCGACCCGCACCACGCTGTCGACCAGCGAGTATTCGGTATGCAGGCGCAGATGAACGAAGTTGGCCATGGGCACCGAAGGTTGAAGTGTGGGCTACCGACTGCGCGAGGGTGCGCCGGAAGCGACCAGGCGCCGATTGATCACGGTGAGGCTCTCTCCCCGCCGGACCGCTTCCGTCGCGCATCTTACCGGCTCGAAGCTCGATCGGTGCAAGGGGCATGGGCCAACCGCAGCCAGAGCTCGCAGGTGTTCCGGCGTCGCGTACCCCACGTGCGAACGGAAGCCATAGTGAGGATAAATCTCATCGAAGCGGTGCATCAACCGGTCGCGAAAGGTCTTCGCCAGGATTGACGCCGCGCTGATGGCGCCTCCCAGGCCGTCGCCGCGCACGATCGCCTCGCCAGTCAGGGCGAAGCCGAGTCCAGTCAACGACGGGCAGCAATTCCCATCCACCTGCACATGGGTGGGTACCAGCGTGAGTCCAAGCACTGCCCGTCGCATGGCAAGGAGTGTCGCCCCGAGAATGTTGAGCGTGTCGATCTCTTCCACGTCCGCCCAGCCGATCGCGCAGGCCAGCGCCCGACTGCGGATTTGCGGCTCAAGCCGGTTGCGCTCTTCGACCGACAGTAATTTCGAGTCGTTCAAGCCGGCGATCGGATCCGACGTGCGCAGGATGACCGCGGCTGCCACTACAGGGCCAGCCAACGGTCCGCGGCCGGCTTCATCGACCCCCGCGACGAGCGTCGCGCGAGGTTTCGATGACTTCGCCCGGGTCATTGGGCGCCTCATTGCGTCGCCCCGAGGAGCGCGAGCACCGCGTCTGCGGCGCGTTCGCTGGCGCCGCGCCGCAGAGTCACATGAATCTCATTGAAAACGCGCGTGAGTTCCGCGAGCCGCCGCGCATCGTCGAGGAAGGCCAGCAGCTCCGTGCCGAGCCGCTCGGGCGTGACCTCGGAACCGTAGAGCTCCGGAACGATGCGTCGACCGGCAAGCAGATTCGGCTGCGCGAAGAACGGTGCCTTCATGAGCCCCAGGCGCTTGAGGAAGAAGCTCGTGAGCCCGCCCAATCGATACGCGACCACCATCGGTCGTCCGCTCAGCGTGGTCTCGAGCGTCGCGGTGCCCGACGCGACGAGCGCGATGTCGCAAGCTGCGAGCGCGCGCTGCGCCTCGCCATCGATGAGCTTCACGGATACTGCGGGTGCGGCGCGTCGCAGCGCCACCGCAAACATCTCGCGCACGACTGTGTTGGCCATGGGCGCAACGAATTGCAGCGCGGGCCGGCGTTCCTTAAGCCACAAGACCGTCGCCGCGAAATCATCTCCCAGGCGCTCCACTTCGCCGCGCCGGCTTCCCGGCAGCACGGCTACGACCTGCGCCTCCGGGTCGAAGCCGAGCTGCTCGCGCGCTCCGCTGCGGTCGACCGTCAGCGGAATCTGATCCGCGAGTGGATGTCCGACGAATTCAGCCCGGATGGCATGATCGCGATAGAACTGCTGCTCGAATGGCAGCAGGCACAGCACCAGATCGACGGCGTGCGCGATCGCGGTGACCCGTCCCTGCCGCCACGCCCAGACCTGCGGACTCACGTACTGCACGGTGCGCAGGCCGGCGCTCTTGAGCTGACGCGCGAGTCCCAGATTGAATTCCGGTGCGTCGATGCCGATGAAGACATCCGGCCGCGCCGCGAGCAGGCGCGCCCGCACTTCGCGGCGCAATCGCAATAGTCCCGGCAGCGAGCCCAGAATCTCAAAGAGTCCCATGACCGCGAGCCGCTCCGACGGCTGCCACACCTCACAACCCACCGCCGCCATCTTCGGACCGGCGACGCCAAAGAACTGTGCATCCGGGCGCCGCTTCTTCAGCGCTTCGATGAGCGCGGCGCCCAACGTATCTCCCGAGGCCTCCCCCGCCACAAGTCCCACCCTGAGCGGCGCAGCCGTCACATTGCGCCTGGAGAAGTTGCCGCAACCGGCCGGTGAACGCAGACCGCGCAGGCTTGGCCGGGGAGGTCTTTTCGGGATCGTAAAAAACAGGACGTTTTTTCCGAAGCCTCCAGGGACGGATTCACGGCGGTCCCGAAAAGACCTCCCCGGCCAGGCCTGCGCAAAACAACCTCCCGGATCACCACGACGACACTCTAGCGAATGAGACTGCGCGTAATGGTGGGAATGAAATCGACGAACGGCTGAACCTCAGGCGCCGTGCGTGCCATGTCGGTGAGCTTCTGTGCGGCCTCTTCGAGCTTCAGCTCCGAGCGATAAAGCACTTTGTACGCGCGGCGGATGTTGAGGATCTGCTCGGGCGTGAAGCCGCGGCGCTTCAAGCCCTCGGCGTTGATGCTGTGCGGTTCGGCCGGCTGGCCAGCGACCATCAGGTACGGCGGCACGTCGCGCGTCACCGCGGCGTTGTTCGCGAGAAAGCAATGCGCGCCGACCTTGCAGAACTGATGGATGCCCGAGAAACCACCCATGATCACCCAGTCGCCGATTTCCACATGGCCGCCGAGCGTCGCGAAATTCGCGAGCACCACCTTGTCGCCGACGATGCAGTCGTGCGCGATGTGCGTGTACGCCATGAAGAGATTGTCGTTGCCGACGCGCGTGACGCCGTGACCCTGCACGGTGCCGCGATGCATGGTCGTGAATTCGCGGATCTGGTTGCGATCGCCGATCTCGAGGCGCGTCGGCTCACCCTGGTACTTCTTGTCCTGCGGTGCATCGCCGAGCGATGAGAATTGAAAGACGTGGCAATCGCTGCCGATGGTCGTCGACCCACGAATGACGACATGCGGTCCGATGCGGGTGCGCGCGCCAATGGCGACGTTCGCATCGATGACAGCAAACGGGCCGACTTCGACGTCCGCCCCAAGCTTCGCGGTCGGATCGATGACGGCACGCGGATCGATCATTCGGCGACTCTCATTCGGTGACTCCGGGCGCAACCATCATCTCGGCCGAAGCCACCTCCTTGCCGTCGACTTCAGCAACGGTGGCGAATCTCCAGATGCCCCGCACCTGGCGCTCGAGCGTTGCCTTGAGAATCAGCTGATCGCCCGGCTCGACCGGCTTGCGAAAGCGCGCCTTGTCGATGCCGACGAAATAGAAGCGCGTATTTTCGTTAGGCACGATATCGGCGGTGCGAAACGCGAGAATGCCGGCGGCTTGCGCGAGCGCCTCGATGATCATCACGCCCGGCATCACCGGCCGATGCGGAAAGTGGCCGGCAAAGAAATGCTCGTTGTAGGTGACGTTCTTGAGCGCGCGGATGCTCTTGCCGGGCTCGTATTCGAGCACGCGATCCACCAGCAGAAAAGGATAACGGTGCGGGAGCTGACGCAGCACATCGTTGATATCGAGAGTCTTGCCGAAGGTCTTGTCGCCCGGCCGTCGTGGGTCAGTCATCGCTGTCCTTTTCGTTATCCTCTGGGTCGTCCGTCAGGGGCTCGAATGCGATCGGCTGCCCCGCGGCGCCGCCCTGCATGCTGCGACGATACCACTCGTCGAGGTGCCGGAAGCGGGCGGCGTTGCGTCGGAAGCGCCGCACTTCCTGTGCCGGCAGCGCGCTCGAATACATGCCCGGCCGCGTGAGTGAGCGGCTGACGAGCGTGAGGCCCGCGACGACGACGCCGTCCGCTATGGTGAGGTGGCCGGCGATGCCCGCCTGGCCGCCGATGAGGCAGCGCTTGCCGATGGTCGTGCTGCCGGAAATACCGACACAGCCGGCGATCGCCGTATGCGCGCCGATGCGAACGTTGTGGCCGATCTGAATCTGATTATCGAGCTTGACGCCCTCTTCGATCACGGTGTCCGCGATCGCGCCGCGATCGATGGTCGTGTTGGCGCCTATCTCGACGTCGTCGCCAATGCTGACGCCGCCGATCTGCGGTACTTTTAGCCAGCTGCCGGCATCGTTCGCAAAGCCGAAGCCATCGGCGCCGATGACAACTCCCGGATGCATCAGCACGCGCCTGCCGATGCGAACACCGCGGCACACGGTCACCCGGGCCACCAGCCGCGAATCATCGCCCAGCTCCGACCCCGCCTGCAGCACACAACCTGGACCGATCGTCGCGCGTTCGCCCACCCGCACGCCCGACTCGAGCACGACCAGCGGCCCGATGCTGGCGCTCGCCGCGATCGTGCAGCCCGCCCCGATCACGGCGGACGGATGGACGCCAGGTGTCGCCGTGGGAGCCGGATGCAGAAGATTCGCGATGCGCGCGTAGAGCGCATACGGATTGTCGGCAAGCAATGCAGCCGCCGGACATTCCTCCGCGAAGCGCGCTTCAAGGACGACGGCGCTCGCGCGCGTTGTCTTGAGGAACCTGCGGTAGCGCGCATTCGCGAGGAACGCTACCGCGCCCGCTTGCGCACCTTCGAGGGTCGCGACCGAATCGACACCGATGTCGGGATCGCCGCGCAGGCGGCATCCGAAGCGTACCGCGAGCTCGCCGAGCCGCACGGTCATGGCAGGAGCAACTCCCCTGTAACGTGAATGTGCACCCGGAGCGAGGGCCGCGCCGGGTGCCATCCGCTAGTTGGTCTTGCCGGCCGGCTTTGTGGCGGGCGCTGGAGCTGCCGGTGCGGCAGCGGCCGGACCGGGCTTGAACTTCGACTGCAGCTGATTCAACACAGCCGCGGTAATGTCGAGCGAATCCTTGTAGTCGAGCACGCCGCCCTGCAGGCCTCCTGTCAACACGAGATCGAAGCCATTGGCGCGCGAGTACGTCTTGATCTCATCGAAGATCACCTTGTTGACGCGCTGCCCCTCGGCGCGCTGCTTGGCCTGGGCGTCGTCGCGGAACTCCTGCGCGCGGCGCTCGAGGTCGCGCTGCGCGTCGCGCAGATCTTTTTCCTGCTTGTCGCGCTCGGCTTCCGACATCGCAACGCTGTCGCGCTGATATTTCTCGAGCCGCGCCTTCAATTCGCGATCGCGATTTTCAAGTTCGCGCTGCTGTGGACCGAATTCGCTTTCGATGTTGATCTGCGCGGCCTTGGCTTGCGGCGAATCGGTGAGGAGCCGGCCGATGTCCACCACGCCGATCTTGAGGTCCGCCGCATTTGCCGGCATGGCCATTGCACCCGCGAGGCCAAGTGCTGCCGCCCAAAGGAAAGTTCGTGACATTGAGTTGATCCTTAGAAAGCCTGTCCAACCGAAAACTGAAAGCCCTCGACCTCGTCCGCGTAGTTGTACGGGTCGGTCTTCACCTTGTACGCATTGAGCGGTATCGCGTAGCTGAAGCGGAACACGCCAAGAGGCGCGAGCCACTGCACGGCAATACCGGTCGAGCGCTTCAATTTATCATAACTGAAGCTGTAATCGGCTTCAGCCCGGACCGGATTGCCACTCGCATCGACCTGGCCCAGGTTGGGCCCCTGGAACTTGACGTTGCCCGTCGAGAAGACGTTGCCGATGTCGTAAAACCACGCCACGCGCGCCTGCGAGCGCCATTTTTCCGGGACTGGGAACAGCAGTTCGACGCGCGTGACGACGCGCAGGTTCCCGCCATAAGGGTTGCCGAAGTTGTCCTTCGGTCCCAGGCGGCTCTCCTTGTAGCCGCGCACGGTATCGGGACCGCCGGCGAAGTACTGCCTGTATGGAGGCAGCGCCGTGGTTGAACCCAGGGCGTCGCCGTAGTCGACCTGCCCATTGACCGAGAGGGTAAAGTGCTTGCCGAGTTTGAAGAACTGCAGGTAGTCGTAGTTCGCCGTGAAGTACTGCACGCTGCCGATTGGCAGCGCGTAGCTCAAGGAGAGCGAATGGCGTACGCCGCGGTCCGGAAACAGCGTGCGATTGCGAGTGTCGTACGCCCAGCCCGCGGTCAGCTCCGCGGTACTGAAGCGCGTGCCGTAGATCGTGAAATCATCGACGCCGTCGCCATTCTGGTCGACCGGCCGGGCATAGGTTTCGCCGTTCTGGCGCACCCAGTCGCGCGCCTGGTCGGCGCTCGCATCGCTCGTGATGAGCTGCGAGTCCTGCAGCGCGACGCCCAAATGGACGCCCTGATATTCGCTGATCGGATAGCCGTAGTCGGCGGCCAGGGTCAGCGACTTGGTCGAGAAATCCGACGACGCCGACACGAACTGCGTGATATTTCGGTAGGTGAGCGAGAGCGTGCGCGCTATGCCGTCGATCGAACGGTACGGATCGGTCTGCGAAAAGCTGTAAACCTTGGAGTACTTGCCGGAATTGACCTCGACGGCGATGCGTTGACCGGTGCCGAGGAAATTACTGTGCACGAAATTGCCGTTCAGGATGATCGACTGCGACTGCGAGTAGCCAATGCCGCCGCCGAACTGGCCCGGGAGCCCCTCTTTGATCGTGAAATCCACGTCAACGAGATCGGGCGTGCCCGCCACGGGATTCGATTCGTACTCCACTTTCTCAATGAAGGGCAGACGCTGCAGCCGCTCCTTCGAGCGCTCGAGCGCCGCATTCGCGAGCCATCCGCCTTCGAGCTGGCGCATTTCCCGTCGCATCACGACATCGTTGATACCGGTCGTGCCGTGGAAATTGATGTGGCGCACGTAGGCACGATTGCCCGGGTCGACAAAGAAAGTCACGGCGACCTGCTTGGTCTCGTCGTTCGCCGTGGTCACTGGATCGATCTTGGCGAACGCGTAGCCGTCTTCGCCGAGCCGGTATGAAATGAGGTCTTGCGTCGAGGTGACGAGCTTGCGCGAGAAAGTCTGGCCCGGCGCGACCAGCAGCAGGCCCTTCAGGATCGACTCCGGCACCACCATGTTGCCCGCGAGCTTCACCTCGCTCACCTTGTAGACGTCGCCCTCCACGACCGGAATCGTGATGAAGATGTCGTCCTTCTCGGGAGCGATCGTGACCTGCGGATTGTCGATGCGGAAGTTCGCGTAGCCGCGGTCCATGTAGAAGGAGCGCAGTTTTTCGATATCTCCCTGCAGCGATTCACGCGAGTAACGGTCATCCTGCTTGTACCAGGAGAGCCAGTTCGGTGTCTTCAGCGCGAACTGTGCAAGCAGTTCCTTCTCCTTGAATTTCGTCGCGCCGACAATGTTGATCCCGCGGATCTTCGCGCGGTCGCCTTCCTTGATGTTGATCTGGATCTTCACGCGATTGCCAGGCGTTTCCTCGACCTTGGTATCGATGCGCACGCCATACTTGCCGCGGCTGAAATACTGATCGGTGAGGTATTGCTTGACGTCTTCGAGCGTCGAGCGGTCGAAGGTCTTGCCGACCGCAAGGCCCACCCCGCGCATCGATTTCTGCAGATCTTCGGTCTTGATGTCCTTGTTGCCCTTGATATCGAAGCTCTCGATCGACGGGCGTTCGAGCACGACCACCACGAGCGTCGCGCCGTCGCGGCGGAATTCCACGTCGCGGAAGAAGCCCGTGGAATAAAGCGCCCGCAGCGCTTCCTGCAGGCGTTTGGTATCGAGCTTGTCGCCGATGTTGACCGGCAGGTAGTTGTAGACCGTGCCCTCGGAAATGCGCTGCAGGCCCTCGACCTTGATGTCGCCGACGGTGAACTCATCCTCGCCCGCGGCATGCGCGACGCCGCAGGCGATCAGCAGGAGCGGCGCGATGACAGCGGACTTGGCACCGGAGCGTGACTTTTTTCTTCTCATTCGTTGACCGTTCGAGCCCTAGAAGTTGCGAGTGAAATCATTGACCAGCACAAACGACAGCAGCACGACGATCATGGCGAGACCGATCTGCTGGCCGATGACCTGCGCGCGCTCGGAAAGCGGGCGGCCGCGCACGGCCTCGGCAAGCTGATAGACGATCTGGCCGCCGTCGAGCACCGGCACCGGCAGGAGATTCAAGATGGCGAGGCTGACACTGACATAGCCGAGGAAGGCAAGGAACGCCAGAATCCCGAGCCGCGCGGAATCGCCCGCGGCCTTGGCGATAGTCACGGGCCCGCCGAGATTACGCGCCGAGACCTTGCCTCCCAGCATCTTCCACAGGAACTTCACCGTGACCTTCGACATCTGATAAGTCGTCGCAACGCCGGCGCCGAGCGCATCGATGGGTCCGAGTCTGTGCAGCGCACGCATCGCAGCGGCAAACTCGCCGCGCTGCGCGACTTCCGGGCGTGTATCGAAAAGCACCCCGATGCGCCCGACCCGTCGTGCACCGACAGTATCGGCGCGCACCGTGACCGGCACGTCGAGCTGCTGACCCGCCCGTTCAATACGGAAAGTAACCGTGCTGCCGCCGCGCCGTTCGATGTACTGACGCGCAGCCTCCAGATTGCGGATGGAATGACCATCGACCGCGAGCACGCGATCCCCGGACTTCATTCCAGCGGCGCGCGCCCCGCCCTCCTGCACTTCGAATATCACGACGCGGCTATCCGGCATCCACAAATCACAGCCCAGGGCCTCGAGCGGACTGCCTTCGGTGAGCGCTCGCTGTTCCGCGTCCGTCAATTTCAGATCGATCGCACGCGTAGTGCTGCCGCGGCGCACGCCGAGCGTTGCCTCAGAGGTGTCGATGAGCGTATCGACGAGGCCCAACTGCAGGTCGGCGCCGTCACGTAGCGGATTGCTGTTGAGCGACACGAGCTCATCGTTGACCTCGAGGCCCGCGCGATCCGCCGGCGAATCGACCGCGACGGCGCCCACGATGAGACGGCGCGTCTCGCTCGGCAGCCCGCTGATGAGCGAATACACCGCAATTGCAAACAGGATGTTGAAGCCGGGGCCGGCAAGCAGCACCAGAATTCGCTGCCATACCGGGCGCCGCGTGAATGAAGCCGGCAGATCCTCGAGCGCGACGGGCCCCTCGCGTTCATCGAGCATCTTGACGTAGCCGCCGAGCGGTATGGCGCCGATGGCAAATTCCGTCTGCCCTTGGGCGAGCTTGCGCGACCAGAGCGTTTTCCCGAAACCGATTTTGAAGCGCTCGACCTTGAATCCGAGTCGGCGCGCAACCCAGAAATGGCCGAACTCGTGCACTGACACGAGCATGCCGACGGCAACGACGAATCCCCCGATCCACCAGAGGAGGTTGCTGCCGAGCTCGCTCAAGCGCAGGCCCCGCAGCGCTCAGCGAGCGCAGCCTCGGCCGCGCGGCGGGCCCATGCGTCCGCCGCCATTACATCGTCGAGGCTATGCACCGCTCCCACCTCGTGCTGCTCGAGCACCTGACCAATGACCTTGGGGATCGCCGTAAAGTTCACCTGGCCCTCGAGAAACGCCTGCACCGCAACTTCATTCGCCGCGTTCAGAACCGCAGGCGCAGTTCCGCCGAGACGAGCGGCTCGCCCAGCCAGGCCAAGACAGGGAAATTTAACGAGATCCGGCGCCTCGAAACTGAGCCGCCCGATGGCCACGATATCGAGCGATTGTACACCGGACGCGATGCGCTCCGGCCACGCGAGCGCATGTGCGATGGGCGTGCGCATGTCGGGATTGCCAAGCTCGGCGAGCACCGAGCCGTCAACGTACTCGACCATCGAGTGCACGATGCTGTCGCGATGGACCACGACCTCGACTTCATCGGGCGTGACGCCGAACAGGCGGCAGGCTTCGATCAGCTCGAGTCCCTTGTTCATGAGGGTCGCGGAATCGACTGAAATCTTGCGCCCCATGACCCAGCGCGGGTGCGCGCAGGCCTCAGCCGGGGTCACATGCTCGAGGCGTTCGAGCGGCGTATCGATGAACGGGCCGCCCGAGGCCGTCAGCAGGATGCGGCGCACACCGGGGGCGCGACGCTGCGCGTCGCGCGCATCCGGCAGACATTGAAAGATGGCGTTGTGCTCGCTGTCGATCGGAATGAGCTTCGCCCCGCTCGCGGCGACGGCATCCATCAGCAGATCGCCCGCCATGACGAGCGTTTCCTTGTTGGCGAGTAGCAGACGCTTACCGGCGCGAGCTGCGGCGAGCGCTGACAAGAGCCCCGCGGCGCCGACGATCGCGGCCATCACCACCTCGGTCTCTGCATGCGCCGCGACCTGTTCGAGCGCCGCCGCACCGGCGAGCACGACCGTCGTGGCGCCGGCCGACGCGAGCCGCGTCCGCAGCGTGAGCGCCGCGCTTTCGTCCACCAGTACGGCAAAGCGCGGCCGATGCGCAAGGCACTGCCCGAAGAGACGTTCGTGATCGTGGTTCGCTGCCAGGGCGATCACGCGAAAGCGATCGCGGTGGCGCGCGATGACGTCAAGCGTGTTGACGCCAATGGTGCCTGTGGACCCGAGCACCGTTACACCGACCATATGCGGCCCCCAAGGAGAACGAGGCCGAGAACGAAGAGCGGCAAAGCCGCCGTGACGCTGTCGATGCGATCGAGGAGTCCGCCGTGACCTGGAATGAAATTGCCACTGTCCTTCAGACCCGCGAAACGCTTGAACATGCTCTCGGTGAGATCTCCGACGATCGAGGCAACGGCCACCGCCATGCTGAGCAGGACGAACGTGAGCACCGGCGCCGAGAATAACTTCGCGCCGATCGCGGCGATGAGCGCCGCGCCGGCAAGTCCGCCCGCGACACCCTCCCAGGTCTTGTTCGGACTCACTCGCGGGGCGAGGCGCCGCTTGCCGAAGCGTTTGCCAATGAAATAGGCACCGATGTCCGCCGCCCATACCAGACACAGCACGTAGAAAACGAGACTGGGACCCTGGCTCGACTCCACATGCAGCTGGCTGACCGCAGCCCAGGCGGGAACGAGCACGAGGACACCCGCAATGCAGGCCGTAATCCGGCTCACACGCTGCGGCGCAAACATCAGCCAGCCGAGCGCGATGCACCACCAGATCGCGGTAAGAATAAGGAGTTGCCGGTAAATCGCCGGAGCCACGGCATAGCGCGAAACGAGCACCATCAGCAGCGCCACCCAGGCGACGTAGCCCGTACGCGCCCACACATTGGAGAGACGTGCAAGCGCCGACCATTCCCAGGCGCCAAACAGAATGGCGATGGCGTACGCCGCGAGCGCAATGCGTGTCGGCAGCAGAAATATGACGATGACGAGGGCCAGCACCCCGACCACCGCGGTAATGACACGTTGGCGCAGCATGCTTCAGCCCGCCTTGACCTGGGCGGTCGTCAAGCCGAAGCGACGCTCGCGCTCGGCGAAGAACTCGAGCGCACGGGCGAACTCACGCGCATCGAAATCCGGCCACAGCACGTCGGTGAAATAGAGTTCGGCATAGGCAAGATTCCACAGCAGGAAATTACTGATGCGCCGCTCCCCGCCAGTGCGAATGAACAGATCCGGATCCGGGGCCGTGCCGAGCGCAAGCGCCGCGCCGAGACGCTCCTCGTCGATGTCGCTCGCGCGCAGGGCCCCGCTCGCACATTCGCGGGCGAGCTTGCGCGCCGCTTCGACGATGTCCCAGCGTCCCCCGTAACCGACCGCAACGCGGAGCTTGAGGCCCCGATTGGCACGCGTGCGCTCCTCCGATTCCAGCAGCTGCGACTGCAGGCGCACCGAGAGCTCATGGCGATTGCCGATGAAGGCGAGTTGCACGCCCTGCTGGTCGAGTTCCGCGATCTCGCGCGTCAACGCCTCCATGAACAGTTCCATCAGCGCGCTGACCTCAGTGGCGGGCCGGCGCCAGTTCTCGCTCGAGAAGGCGAAGAGCGTCAGCAGTTCAACGCCCGACTCGGCGCAGCTGCGCACGCTCATGCGCACGGGCTCGATGCCGGCGCGATGACCCTGGTGGCGCGGCAGGCCACGCGCCTCGGCCCAGCGTCCGTTGCCGTCCATGATGATGGCGACGTGACGCGGTCGGGTTGCGGAAGTTACGGGCGCTGCGGACATCGGGACCTGTGCGGCGGGCGCTGCCCTAAACCTGCATCAGTTCCTTTTCCTTGTCGGCCGCCGCGTGATCGATCTCCGCGACGTGCTTGTCGGTGAGCTTCTGTATTTCATCCTGCGCGCGCCGGTCATCGTCCTGCCCGATCAGCTTCCCCTTCAGCAGCTCCTTGAGGTCGTTCAGCACTTCGCGGCGCACATTGCGCACGGCAACGCGCCCGTTCTCGGCTTCGCTCCGTACGAGCTTGGTCAGGTCGCGGCGACGCTCCTCCGTGAGGGGCGGCAGGGGCACGCGGATGACGGTGCCGGCGGTGGCAGGCGTCAGTCCCAGGTCCGACTTGTAGATCGCTTTTTCGATCACCTGCACCATGGATTTTTCCCACGGCGTGATGGCGAGCGTGCGGGCGTCTTCGGCGACGATGTTCGACACCTGATTGAGCGGCACTTCATTGCCGTAGTATTCGACTTTCAGATGTTCGACGAGACTCGGCGATGCGCGCCCCGTCCTTAATTTCTTCAACTCGCCACGAAATGCCAGTACGCATTTCTGCATGCGCAGGGTTGCATCTTTGCGGATATCCTCGAGCATGACGCTACTCCGCGGTCCTAAGAATTTGAGGGCGCGCCGGCGTTATCGACCAGCGTGCCGACGTCTTCGCCTTTGACGATGCGTATGAAGTCACCGGCGTTCGCGAGATTGAACACCCTCAAGGGCAGGTTGTTGTCGCGACACATCACAATTGCGGTCGCATCCATGACGTTCAGCCGATCGACCAGTACTTTTTCGAAAGTCAGATGCTGATAGCGGGTTGCGCCCGGATTGCGCACAGGGTCATCCGAGTACACGCCGTTCACCTTGGTCGCCTTGAGCAGGAGCTGCGCATCGATTTCGATGGCACGCAGGCTTGCCGCCGTGTCCGTGGTGAAATAGGGATTGCCGGTGCCACCCGCAAAGATCACGACGCGGCCTTTCTCGAGATGGCGCACCGCGCGGCGCCGGATAAAGTCCTCGCACACCTGGTTGATGCGGATCGCCGACATCACGCGCGTATGGATGCCGACACTCTCGAGCGCATCCTGCAGCGCGAGCGAATTCATGACTGTCGCGAGCATGCCCATGTGATCCGCGGTGACGCGATCCATGCCGGTGCGCGCAAGGCCGGCGCCGCGGAAGATGTTGCCGCCGCCGATGACGATGGCGACCTCGACGCCAAGCTCGCGCGCCTCGTGCACTTCGCCCGCGATGCGCTTCAACATCGCGGACTCAATGCCGTAGTCCTCGCGGCCCATGAGCGCTTCGCCGCTCATTTTGACGAGTACCCGCCGGTAGCCCGGCGCTTTATCTTTGGTGGCACGCGTCTCGGCCATGGCTCCACTCTCTCGTGGCAGTTAAAAAGAACCCCGCACCAGCGGGGTTCTTTGACTTTCAGCTCAATCGCCTCAGTGCGCCGCCTTTACCGTGGCCATCACTTCCGCCACGAAGTCGCCCTGCTTCTTCTCGATGCCGGCGCCGACCTCGTAGCGCACCAGGCGGACTACTTCGGCCCCGGCGCCCTTCAGCAGCTTCTCGACAGTAACCTTGTCGTCTTTGACGAAGGGCTGGCCGAGCAGCGTAATTTCCGCGAGGCGCTTGCGCAGCTTCCCTTCGACCATCTTGGCGAGGATGTCCGGCGGCTTCTGCTCGCCCCTCACCTGTTCCGCGAAGATCTGCCGCTCCTTGGCCAGGATCTCGGCCGGCACTTCGGCTGCGCTCACATAGTCGGGATTCATCGCCGCGGCGTGCATGGCGAGGTCGCGGCCGAGCTCATCCGTGCCGCC
>JBGPLJ010000006.1:0-29613 GCA_041486385.1 Steroidobacteraceae bacterium | reverse complement strand
CACCAGCGAATAATGCCTTGCCGCCCTTCTGCAGAGACTGGTGCACATGCATGCCGCTACCGTTGTCGCCAACAAGTGGCTTGGGCATGAATGTCGCTGTCTTGCCATAGCCATGTGCGACGTTGTGCACGACGTATTTCAGGATCTGAACCTCGTCCGCCTTTTTGACAAGACCGCCGGCTCCTACGCCTATTTCTGACTGACCGGCCGTTGCAACCTCGTGATGGTGCACTTCGACTGTGAGACCCATCTCAGCAAGCGCCAGGCACATTGCGGAACGCACGTCCTGAAAGGCGTCGACCGGCGGCACCGGAAAATAGCCGCCCTTGATGCCAGGTCGATGGCCCTTGTTACCGTCGGCGTATTCGGTGCTCGAATTCCACGCGCCTTGCACGGAATCGATCTGATAGAAGCAACCGCGCATTTCGGCGCTGAAGCGCACGCTGTCGAACACAAAGAACTCATTTTCCGGTCCGAACAGGGCGCCATCCGCTATGCCCGTGGACTTGAGGTAGGCCTCGGCGCGCTTCCCAAGCGAGCGCGGATCGCGTTCATAGCCCTGCATGGTTGAGGGTTCAATGACGTCGCAACGAATGTTGGCTGTCGTTTCTTCGAAAAACGGATCGAGCACGGTCGTGCCGGCGTCCGGCATGAGAATCATGTCGGACTCGTTGATTCCCTTCCATCCTGCGATCGATGACCCGTCGAACATCTTCCCGTCCACGAAAAAGTCCTCGTCCACCACACCCGACGGTACGGTGACGTGCTGTTCCTTGCCGCGCGTATCGGTGAAACGCAGGTCAACGAACTTAACTTCCTTCTCTTTGAGCAGCTTCAGAACATCGGCCGGGGTCATGGAAGTCCTCCGAAATTATTTGCATCGTTAGTAGGAAGCTCCCGCGGGCATCGAGGCTCGTCATGGAGTCTTCAACCAGGCTCCGGACTTTTGCAGGTTTTATGCCATGACCCGTGAGTACGGAGAATCAGCCGCTTAGCCGTGCCGCACAGGCTTCAAGCAACGGCTTCTGATCCATTGTAGTGCGAAGACTCCCTCCAATGCACTAACACGGTGCGTCTTTCTGAAATCTGGGCGGCTAGTCCTCGTGCCCAGGAGTGAACGCACCTGTTTGAGGCGTGGAATTGGCAACCTAGGAATTGCCAGGACATATCGGTGCCCTACCAGAGCTGCACGCTCTGAATATCACCCGATTTTTCATCGCTCGCTATACTCGCGGCGCTTTGCACTGGGGAGTTCGTCGCGATGACTGCCGATCGGACGCAGGGGTCGTCTGTGTCTACATTTCAGGATCTTATTTTCACTCTCCAGTCCTATTGGTCGGAGCAGGGCTGCGTAGTTCTGCAGCCGTACGACATGGAGATGGGAGCCGGCACCTTTCATACGGGCACGTTTCTGCGGGCAATCGGCCCCGAGCCGTGGAGCGCGGCGTACGTTCAGCCGACGCGTCGTCCCACCGATGGACGTTACGGCGAGAATCCCTTTCGTCTGCAGCATTACTACCAATTTCAGGTGGTCATCAAGCCATCGCCGATCGATATCGTGGACCTCTATCTCGGATCACTGCGCCGTCTAGGACTCGATCCATTGGTGCACGACGTGCGTCTGGTCGAAGACAACTGGGAATCACCTACGCTCGGCGCATGGGGTCTCGGTTGGGAAATCTGGCTGAACGGCATGGAGATCTCCCAGTTCACGTATTTCCAGCAGGTCGGAGGCCTCGACTGTCGGCCCGTCATGGGTGAAATAACGTATGGGCTGGAACGTCTCGCGATGTACCTGCAAGGCGTAGACAGCGTTTACGATGTGCTCTGGCAAACCGGCGCCAATGGCAAAGTCACCTACGGCGACGTCTATCACCAGAACGAGGTGGAACAATCGAAGTTCAATTTCGAGCTCGCGGACGTCAGCGAGCTGTTTCACCAGTTCGACGCATTTGAAGCAGAGTGCCGTCGCCTCTTGGACGCCGCCCTGCCGCTGCCGGCGTATGAACGAATGCTAAAGACGTCGCATACGTTCAATCTTCTGGACGCTCGTCGAGCAATCTCGGTGACCGAGCGGCAACGTTACATCCTGCGCGTGCGGACGCTCGCCCGCGCCATTGCTGAAGCGTATTTCGAGCGCCGCAAGGCTCTTGGTTTTCCACTATTGAAAGCACCGGGCGACGCGGGATGACCGGCGCGCGGGACTTCCTGTTTGAGATTGGAACCGAAGAGCTGCCCCCGCTCGCGCTCGGTGAACTGTCGACCTCCTTGGCGGACGGCGTTACACATGGCCTGGCGGAATGCCGCCTCGCTCATGGTGCCGTTGCCCGCTTTGCCACTCCGCGTCGCCTCGCGGTGTTAGTAGAGAGACTCGCCGACCGGCAACCCGATCAACAGATCAAGCGACGCGGTCCACCAGTCAGCGCTGCATTCGATTCGCAGGGCCAACCGACGCGGGCTGCAAGAAGCTTTGCGGACGCCTGCGCCACCAATGTTGAACGGCTCGAGCGGATTCGAGAAGGAAAAGGCGAATACCTGTACTTCTCGGGCCAGCAAAAGGGCGAAGCCACTTGCGGGTTACTGCCACGGATTGTCAGTCAGGCGCTCGCAGCGTTGCCGATTCCAAAGCGCATGCGCTGGGGTGCTGGTGACGCGGAATTTGTCCGTCCCGTACATTGGATTGTGCTGATGTACGGCGCTAGCGTGGTGCCCGCGACAATTCTGGGTGTCCCCGCGGGCAACCAGTCGCGCGGCCACCGGTTTCATGCGCCACATGCCATCACCATTGGCGAACCCTCCGCCTACGCGGCTGCGCTGCGCGAGCATGGACGAGTCATCGCCGATTTTGCCGAGCGGCGAGAAATCATTCGCAGCGGCGTGCTCGAAATCGCAAGCCGCGGGGGGCGCAAGCCACTGCTGAGTGACGCCCTTATTGATGAGGTCACTGCGCTCGTGGAGTGGCCCGTCCCATTCGTCGGGACCTTCGACGAGCGATTTCTTGATCTTCCGCGGGAGGTCCTGATCGCTACGCTTCAGGATCACCAACGCTATTTCCCGGTGGAAGGTGCCGACGCCCATCTCGCGCCGTCGTTCGTCGCCGTCAGTAACATCGAGAGCAGCGATCCTGCGCGTGTCGTGCACGGCAATGAGCGCGTCGTACGCCCGCGACTAGCTGATGCCGCCTTTTTCTGGGACACCGATCGCAAAGTCCCTTTAGCTGATCGCGTCGATGCGCTCAAGGGTGTGACGTTTCAGAACAAGCTCGGCTCGTTGTTCGATAAGTCGGAACGCGTTCGTACCCTCGTTGGCCTGATTGCGCCAGCCGTCGGTGCAGATGCGCGGCACGCAGCGCGAGCGGCGCAGTTATGCAAGTGCGACCTGCTCACCAGCCTGGTTGGTGAGTTTCCGGAATTGCAGGGCACGATGGGATCCTACTTCGCGCGCCACGATGCCGAGGCCGATGAGGTAGCCCAGGCGATTGCCGAGCAATATCTACCGCGCTTCGCTGGTGATCGCTTGCCCGCCAGCAGGACGGGCATCGCGCTAGCAATAGCCGATCGTTTGGACAGCATCTGCGGAGTCTTCGCAATCGGGCAGAAGCCTACAGGCGCCCGGGATCCTTTCGGCCTGCGTCGCGCGGCATTGGGCGTCCTGCGTATCGCCATCGAACTGCGCTGCGAGATTGATCTGAAAGATCTCATCCGTGCCGCGAGCAACCTGCAGCCGGTCAAGAACGACGTTGCCGCTGACGTCTACGAGTACATGATGGAGCGGCTGCGCGCCTACTACCTTGAAACGTCGGGCCTCGGGGGTATGAGCAGTGAAATATTTGATGCGGTTCTCGCCAATCAGCCCGCGTCACCGCTCGATTTCGACGCTCGCGTCCGCGCGGTCGCTGAATTTCTTTCCCTGCCGGAAGCGCCGGCACTCACCGCGGCGAACAAGCGCATTGCCAACATCCTGCGTCAAGCTGCCGAAACGAGCGTTGCCAACTTCGGTGAGATTGATCGAGCGATGTTTGAGAAGGAAGAAGAGAAAGCCCTGTTCGCCGCCTTGGAACAAAGCCAGAGCGAGGTCCTTGGACTTCTGCGAGAGCGGCATTACGGCGAAGCCATGAAACGCCTCGCAGCGTTGCGCGCTCCCGTTGACGCGTTTTTCGACGCTGTCATGGTGATGCATGACGATGCGCGGGTCCGCGCGCAGCGGTTGGGATTGCTCCGCGCGTTGCGTGAACTATTCATGCATACGGCCGATCTGTCCCGTCTCGGCTCCTGAATCCGATGCAGTTTCTGGGCTCCGCCATCTTCACGATGTTGTTGATCGTGCTGACCCCGCTCTGGGGGCTGGCGATGTTCCTGTGTTTCTTTGTTCCGCAGCGCGGCCAATTCGCGTTTTCCCGCGCGTGGGCGCACACACTCCTGTGGCTCTTGAAGATTCTTTGTCACCTCGACTACAAGGTCGAGGGCATAGAAAACCTGCCGGCCGGTGCACACGTGGCTCTGTGGAAGCACTCTTCAAGCTGGGAAACGCTGGCGCAAATGGTTCTGCTTCCGCGCCAGGTCTGGGTATTGAAGCGCGAGCTGATGTGGGTGCCATTCGTCGGCTGGGGCCTCGCCATGACGCGACCGATTGCAGTGAATCGCTCGGCCGGCCATACGGCGGTCAAACACGTCATCGAGCAGGGCAAGGATCGAATCGCTCGCGGCTATTGGGTCAGTATCTTTCCCGAGGGCACTCGCATGCCACCCGGCGAAACTCGTAAGTACGGTGTGAGCGGCGTACTCCTTGCCAAGTCAACCGGCTGCCTGATCGTCCCCATCGCACATGACGCCGGCTATTACTGGCCAAGGCGCGGCCTGCTGAAGAAGCCGGGCACTATCAGAGTCATGATCGGCGCTCCCGTGTCTGCGTTGGATCGCGATCCGCGCAAGCTGAACGAGGAACTACAGCAGTGGGTGGAGGAACGGGTGCGCGGCATCACCCACTAGCGCCTCCGGTGTGGCTCATATCCGTGGCAGTCGTGAGAGCCGCGCCTAGATATCGAGATTCGCAACCGCCGGCGCGTTCTTTTCAATGAATTCACGGCGCGGCTCGACCTGATCACCCATCAGCGTTGTGAAAATATCATCCGCCGCAACGGCATCTTCGATCTTTACCTGCATCAGGCGGCGCGTCGCGGGATTGATTGTGGTATCCCAAAGTTGCTCGGGATTCATCTCGCCGAGACCCTTGTAGCGCTGAATGGTCTGCCCTTTTCTTGCCTGATCAAGCAGCCACGTCATGGCTTGCTTGAAACTCCCAACTTCTTCGCGCTCATCGCCCTTTGCCACAAACGCGCCGGCAGCGATCAAGCCAGACAGTGTCCGGCCGAGTTCTGCGATGCGGCGATACTCGGCTGACTCAAAGAATTCACGCTGGATGTGCTTCTCCGTTGAGAGCCCGTGCTGAACGCGGTGTACCAGGAGCCTTTGTGGCGCATTGTCCTGCCCCGCCTGGACATCGATGCGAAATGCGCGCGCCGCGTCATCGCGCTGATTGAGTGCGGTTTCCAATCCACGACACCAGTCCCGCAACCAATCCATCCGATCGAAATTCTCGATCGACACCTCGGGCTGGTAGATAAGCTGCTCGAGCAGGTATTCATCGTATCGTCTTGCCCATCGCCGGATGATGGCCTGCACTTCGGTATAACGCTGCGCGAGTGCTTCGAGGCCCGCGCCCTGCAATGGCGGCGCGGATGCGCTCACGTGCAACGCCGCATCATCCAGCGCGGAGGTGAGCAGCACGCGATTGAGCTCAGCCTCGTCCTTTACGTACTGCTCGCTCTTGCCCTTCTTTACCTTGTAGAGCGGCGGCTGTGCGATATAGATGTGCCCTTTCTCGATGAGCTGGACCATCTGGCGGTAGAAGAACGTCAGCAGAAGTGTGCGGATATGCGACCCGTCAACATCAGCATCGGTCATGATGATGATGCGGTGATAGCGCAGCTTGCTGATATCGAAATCGTCGCGCCCGATGCCGCAACCCAATGCCGTGATCAGCGTGCCAACCTCCGCCGATGACAGCATCTTGTCGAAGCGAGCCTTTTCGACATTCAGTATCTTGCCCTTGAGCGGCAAGATGGCCTGCGTACGTCTGTCTCTGCCCTGCTTGGCAGAGCCACCGGCCGAATCGCCCTCGACCAAAAACATTTCAGACTTCGCCGGATCCTTCTCCTGACAGTCGGCGAGCTTGCCTGGCAGGCCTGCGATATCGAGCGCACCTTTCCGCCGCGTCATTTCGCGAGCCTTGCGTGCTGCTTCCCGCGCGCGCGCAGCGTCGATGATCTTCGCGACGATTGAGCGCGCCTCGAGCGGATGCTCGAGCAGAAACTCCTCCAGCCTTTGCGCGACAACCGATTCGACAACGCCTTTGACTTCGGAGGAAACCAGCTTGTCCTTGGTCTGCGAGGAAAATTTTGGATCCGACAGTTTTACCGACAGGATCGCCGTCATGCCCTCGCGCGCGTCGTCGCCGGTGGTCGCTACCTTTTCTTTCTTCGCCTGCAGTTCTTTTTCAATGTAATTGTTTAGCGTGCGCGTCAGGGCTGCGCGAAAGCCGGCCAAATGCGTGCCGCCATCCTTCTGCGGAATGTTGTTCGTGTAACAGAACATGCTTTCCTGATACGAGTCGTTCCATTGCATAGCAGCCTCGACGGTCATGCCGCTCTGCTGCGTACGAAAATGAAAGATCGTGTCGTGAATTGGCGTGCGCGTTCGATTCAGGTATTTCACAAACGCTTCGATGCCGCCCGCGTACTCGAAGACGTCCTTCTTCTCGTCGCGTTCGTCGATCAGCTCGATGCGAACGCCGGAATTCAGAAATGAGAGTTCGCGCAGTCTCTTTGCCAGGAGCTCGTAGATGAACTGAATGTTGGTGAAGACGGTATCGCTCGGCTTGAAGCGAATGGTCGTGCCGCGTTCAGTCGTCGTACCGATGGGTGCGAGTGGCGCCTGCGGTTCGCCCAAACGGTATTCCTGTGCATAAACCTGGTTTTCGCGAGAAATCGTCAGCTGCAGATAAGCCGACAATGCATTCACAACGGATACGCCAACCCCATGCAGACCACCTGAAACCTTGTAGGAGCTGTCGTCGAATTTGCCGCCTGAGTGCAGCACGGTCATGATGACCTCTGCCGCCGAGCGGCCCTCTTCCGGGTGAATATCGACCGGGATCCCGCGGCCGTTGTCCGAAACTGTTACAGACTCATCCGCGTGAATCGTCACTACAATTCGGTTGCAGTGGCCCGCCAGGGCCTCGTCAATCGAGTTATCCACAACTTCGAAGACCATATGATGCAGTCCGGACCCGTCATCGGTGTCTCCGATGTACATTCCGGGTCTTTTTCGCACTGCATCAAGTCCCTTTAAGACCTTGATTTTGCTGGAATCGTAGACGTCGTTATCGGTCATGAGGCTATCCGTGCGAGCGGTGCATCATTATAGCATCGGCGATACAACGCCTTGTTCCACGTGGAAACGCATGCCCGGCAATGGCAGACCGGGTGTCGAGCTTGCTGTTGCAGTGACAATGAGCTGCGCCCCCAACGCGAGAACTTGCTCCATTAGTGCCGCTAGTTTGTAGCTATCCAGTTCGGCCGCTGGATCATCGAGCAGCAATGTTCCCGCCCTGCCCCGTAGCGCCTTCAGCAGCTCCAACTGCGCAATGATTAGGGCCGCTGCCAACAGCTTTTGCTGACCACGCGAAACTCGATCTTTGGCCGGTATGCCTTCCAAACGAAGGCTCAGATCTGCACGATGGGGTCCCACCGTCGTAGTGTGGAGTCGTGCATCTCGTTGCCAGGCCCCGATGAGTGCATCCGCAAGACTCAGGTCACTCACCCAGCCGCAAGTCAGGGTGGCAGTTACGTCCAAGCCGAGCAGCGAACGCGCAATCTTCTGCAGGACCGGCGCCAATGTGTCGACGTACACGGATCGGGCGGCAGAAATTGATGTGCCGGAGGACGCTAGTTCTTGATCCCAGACACGCACGACGGCAGCGGGTTGCCCAGCGCGAAGAGCCGCGTTCCTCTGCTTGAGTGCTCGTTGATACCGTTGCCAGTCAGTCGCGAAGCCGTGTTCCACGTGAAACACGCCCCAGTCCATCGTTCGGCGCCGGCCTGCAGGCCCTTCCTCGACCAGCTTGTGCAGATTGGGATCAATCACTTGAACGGGGAATGCTATCGCCAGAGCGCTTAAGGATTCGACCGGCTGCCCGCCAATGCGAGCCTCTATAGACTCGCGTGTCGCCCGCAGACCGATGACAACCGGACGGTGATCCGACGAAAGGTGGCCGACAACTGTTAGGGCATCAGATCCACTGCGAACTAAGCGATCCAATTGGCGCGTGCGAAAGGATCGTCCACGGCCTAAAAAGAATATTCCTTCGAGAAGGCTCGTCTTGCCGGAAGCGTTCGGTCCGGTGATCAGAGTGAGCTTGGGATCTAGTCGCAGATCGACGTTGCGAAGACAGCGCAGGTCCTCAAGTTGGACCGCAAGTAGCGGCATCAACAGCCTCAGAGGCGCATTGGCATGACGACGTAACGGGCGGCCGTCGAGTCAGGCGCGTGGACCAGGCAGCTGCTATTCGCATCGGTCAGCCCTATCGCAACATCTTTACTGTCAATCGCTGCCAATGCTTCGAGCAGGTAATTTACGTTGAAGCCAACCTCAAGATCGTCACCCGAATAGGTCACTTCGATCTCTTCCTCAGCTTCCTCTTGCTCTGGGTTATGAGCCTGTATTGTCAGCGCGTTCTTCTTGAGCGCCAGCCGAATCCCTCGATACTTCTCGTTGGCAAGAATTGCTGTTCTCTGCAGTGACGCACGCAGTGAATCTCGATCGGCTTGGAGCTGGCGGGCCGGCTGCGCTGGTATCACACGTGAATATTCCGGGAATCTACCGTCAATTAGCTTTGATGTGAAGCGAACATCGCCGATCTTGGCCCTAATGTGATTCGATCCGATCTCAACATCCAGCATGCCAGTCGAGCCGAGAATTCGTTGAAGTTCCAGCACACCTTTCCTCGGGACAATAACCTGCTGCGCCGTCTTCAATTTGGAGCTCAATTCAATCTCGCACAGCGCGAGTCGATGGCCATCGGTCGCTACGGCTCGCAGCGTTTTGCCATCAGCCTCTAACAGCAAGCCATTCAAGTAATACCGGACATCCTGCTGCGCCATCGAAAAGTGCGTCTTATCGAGCAAACGTCGAAATTCCGCCTGCGGCAGTTGAATCGTCTGCTGAGCATTAATCTCCTCGACCGTTGGAAAATCGGAGGCAGGCAGTGTGGATAACGTAAAGCGACTGCGCCCAGCCTTCACTGTCATCTTATCGCCTTCGACGGCGAGCGAGATCGTCACGCCTTCGGGCAAAGCCCTGCAAATATCGAGGAATTTTCTACCTGGTACGGTGATGTCGCCGGCCTGCTGAACGTTTACTTCAGCGCTCGCAACGAGCTCTACCTCGAGATCCGTCGCGGTGACCGACAAATGGTTGTCCTTCGCGGATAACAACACATTCGCCAGAATTGGCATCGTCTGCCTCCGCTCGACAACACCGATAACCGTTTGCACAGGACCAAGAATTTTTTCGCGTTCGGCGGAAATCTTCATTAGCTGCCTCGAGTATCTGTTTCTTCTAGATTCTTAAGTTCTTAGATCTTAAGAGACAGTAGTTATCGTAGTAGAGCATCCACGCCAACGTGCATAACTACTGTCTCACCCAAATAATCAGTCGCTTGTGCCGAGTACAAACCAACGGATAAGCCATCCAAATGTCGGCTTTAAGCTGTTAGCGATATGTGAGTAACTTTATCCACAGAGTTATCAACAGCAAATACAGCTTATCCAGCCAGCGTTCTCAACAGGTTTGAATAGTCCTCGGTAACGCGTGTTTCTGAGTCGCGTAACTCCTTGATTCTCTTACACGCATGCAAGACGGTCGTGTGATCACGTCCGCCAAATGCATCGCCGATCTCGGGGAGGCTGTGATTGGTTAGCTCCTTTGCCAGTGCCATTGCTACCTGGCGCGGTCGTGCAATAGAGCGACTACGTCGTTTGGACAACAAGTCTGCCACACGGATCTTGTAGTACTCGGCGACCGTCTTCTGGATGTTCTCGACCGTCACCAGCTTATCCTGCAAAGCGATGAGATCGCGCAACGCTTCCTTGGCAAATTCCAGCGTAATTGGCCGGCCGGTGAAAAGAGCATTGGCCGCCACTCTGCGCAGCGCACCTTCCAGTTCGCGCACATTGGAGCGAATTCGTTTGGCGATGAAGAACGCGACTTCCTCGGGCAACTCAATTTCCATGCCTGACGCTTTGCTCATGAGAATCGCCACGCAAGTCTCAAGCTCCGGCGGTTCGATCGAAACTGTCAGTCCCCAGCCACATCGTGACTTCAACCGCTCCTCAAGGCCGTGAACCTCTTTTGGATAGCGATCGCAAGTCAGAATGACCTGTTGCTGACCTTCCAGGAGTGCGTTGAAGGTATGAAAGAATTCTTCCTGTGAGCGGTCTTTTCCCGCAAAAAACTGTATGTCGTCGATCAGCAGGCAATCGAGCGTGCGGTACGCCGTTTTGAATTCGTTCATGGTGTTGTGACGCAGCGCCCGCACCATGTCGCCTACAAAACGCTCCGAATGGACATAGGCAACTCGCGCATCGGGGTTCGTCGATTGCAGAACGTTGCCGACGGCCTGCATCAGGTGCGTCTTGCCGAGACCGACGCCACCATAAATGAAGAGCGGGTTGTAAGCGCGGCCAGGATTCTTCGCTACCTGCATGGCCGCGGCACGGGCGAGCTGATTGCTCTTGCCCTCGACAAACTTCTCAAAAGTGAAGTCTCGATTGAGACGGCCGCCAATGATCAGCCGCTCACCCGCATCGGCTTTGACAGTCACGGCTGGGCCGGTCGGCACCACCGCAGCGACAGTGCTTGCCGGGATAGGTCGCGACCCGACTTCGAGTACTAGTTGGGGTGCATGGGCATTCGCAACTGTGTCGAGAACCTGGGAAATGCGGCCACGCAGGTTCTGGTTGACCCAATCGACGACGTAGCGATTCGGCGCGAATAGGCGCAGCGTCCCGCCTTCTTCGACAGCCTGCAGAGGGCGTAGCCACGTATTGAATTGCTGCTCCGGCAGCTCGGCCTCAAGTAGCCGGAGACAACGATTCCACAATGACGCTGCCTGCACGCGCGCGACCTTCGCTGTATGGGTGGAAGAAACGGATCGACGAAAAGGGCGCGCAGTCTATAACTTCGACTACCTGCTAGCTACCGCCGGCGCAGCTCTCTCAGAGATTACAAAACACTCGGAAATTACAGGGACAAATCATGTCCGAGAGTCTCGCGCCACGCTATTGACAGCCCCGGAGTCGGTGCGTACCCTTGCCGCCTTTCTTTTTCAGACCTTTATTATTTTCAATAGCTTATCGTTAGGTTTGCGATTCGATGTCGTGTTCGGCATCGCTTCGACTGATCGCGACCAAGGCTCATCATGAAGCGCACATATCAACCGAGCAAGATCCATCGCAGCCGAACCCATGGTTTTCGCGCACGCATGGCAAGCAAAGGTGGACGACGGGTTCTCGCGCGGCGCCGCTCGAAGGGCCGCAAGCGACTGATTCCGTAGGCTCGTGCCACGCGGACGGAGTGACGATCCGGCGTCTGCCCTTCAGTTCCCGACAGCGGATCCGCGCCACCGCGGATTTTGACAATGTCTACAAGAATGGACGGCGGGGCGGCGATGACTACTTTGGCGTCGCCTATCGCACGAGCAATGGGGCGACCGCACGTCTTGGCATGTCCGTGGGCGTGCGCATGCTTGGCTCCTCGGTGGGGCGTAATCGCCTGCGGCGTGTGATTCGCGAGAGTTTTCGCCAGCACCAGCATGAGTTGCCGGCCGTCGATATCGTGATCACCGCCCGCACGGCAGCGCGGGGAGCGGCGGCAAAAGATCTGAGAACAAGTCTGGAAACGCACTGGCAGAATCTGATCCGCAAATGCGCCGCCTCCTCCTGATCGCCATCCGTGTTTATCAATGGACGCTCAGTCCGTGGCTCGGTCGCTCCTGCCGATTCATTCCAACCTGCTCGTGCTACACGGCCGAGGCTATAGAGCGGTTCGGCGCCGCGCGCGGCACGTGGCTTGGAATACTCCGCATCGGCCGATGCCACCCGTGGCACGCCGGTGGCTATGACCCCATACCCTCGAATTCAAAGGGCGAGTGCGACGCCTCGATACAAGGCTCCCAGCATGGATAACAAGCGACTCTTCATCTGGGGCGCACTCGCTTTCGTGCTCTTCCTCAACTACCGCGCCTGGGTCACCGATCACGCGCCACCTGACGTACCGGCGACTATAGCCACGGCACCGGCGGCGGCGGCGGGCGCCGCTCAGGCACCCGCGGCACAAGCACCCCTGGGCGATGCGGTACCAACGCTCGACGCCACAACCACCCCGGCGGGTACCAACGGTACTCCGGCCGGCAAGTCTCCCGTGGCCGTGCCGGCCACGGTGGAAACCGTGCATGTGCTTACGGATGTCCTCGATGTCGAGATATCGCTGGTCGGGGGCGATCTGATTCGGGCCGATTTGCCGGTCTATCCCCTGCACAAGAACGATCCCACCATTCCGGTCCGACTATTCAGCACCGGCGCTCCCGAGACACTCTTTGTACTGGAGTCAGGACTCGCGAGCTCAGATCCCGCGGCTGCGCCAAATCATCACGCGCATTTTGCGTCGGCGGCTCAGGAATACCGGTTGGCAGCAGGTGCCGAACAATTGACAGTGCCGCTCACCTGGACAGGTGCGGGTGGCGTCACAGTAACCAAGAATTACGTTTTCACGCGGGGCCTCTACCAGGTCAATCTGCGCTACGACGTGCACAACCCGACGCCGCAGCCGTGGCAGGCGGCTTCCTACGCCCAGTTGCGTCGCCACTCGCCGCCCGTGTCCCGATCCATGTTCGATACCGAGTCGTACTCCTTTCGCGGCCCGGCGATCTACGACGGCGATAAGTATCGGAAGCTCAAGCTCACCGACGATAAGGACAGCAAGTTATCCCAGAGCGTCACCGACGGTTGGCTGGGCTCCCTGCAGCATCATTTCGTTGCCGCAATCGTGCCCGCTGCGCGGCAGACCTATCGCTACGCACTCGAAGTCCGTGGCGATGACTTTGTTCTTTCCGCGCGCGGCCCGACAAAGACCGTGGCCGCAGGCGCGGATGGACAATTTTTCGAGACGCTCTATTTCGGCCCCAAGCTTCAGGCGCAGCTCGAAAAAGCAGGGCCGAGGCTCGATCTAGCGGCGGACTACGGCAAGCTCACGATCATCGCAAAGCCGCTCTTCATCGTTCTCAGCTGGGTACATGGTGTTTTCGGCAACTGGGGTTGGGCGATCGTCTTCACTACGATCCTGATCAAGGCCTGCTTCTACTGGCTGAGTCAAAAAAGCGGCCGATCGATGGCGAAGATGCGCAATCTCGCTCCACGGATGAAGGCGCTGCAGGAGCGCTACAAGGACAGCAAGGAACAGCTCGGCCGCGAGATGCTAGAGCTCTACAAGAAAGAAAAGGTCAATCCTGCGGCCGGCTGTCTGCCGATGCTCGTGCAGATTCCATTCTTCCTGGCGTTCTACTGGGTATTGCTCGAGAGCGTTGAAATGCGCCAGGCACCCTTTGGCCTGTGGATCCAGGATCTCTCGTCGCGCGATCCGTTCTACGTGCTGCCGATTCTGAATGGCCTGGCGATGTTCGGTCAGTACAAGCTGAACCCGACACCGCCCGATCCGATTCAAGCGAAAGTATTCATGTTCATGCCGCTCTTCATGACCTTCACGTTCGCCTGGTTCCCCTCGGGACTGGTACTTTATTGGGTGACCAACACGGTCCTGTCGATCGCGCAGCAATGGAATATCAATCGAATTGTCGCGGCCGAGAGCGTTAAGCGAACCGGTTAGCGAGCGGCGACAGCCGCTTCGACACCGGTAATTCTGTGGCGACTGCAATTCCAGAGACGATCGTGGCAGCGGCAACGCCGCCCGGGCGCGGCGGGCTCGCCGTTGTGCGTGTGTCGGGCGCGCGGAGCGGCGCCATCGCGCAGGCAGTGCTTGGCGAAGTTCCCAAGCCGCGCATGGCGAGCTACCGCCGATTTGTCGACGCGACGGGCGAGCCTATCGACGAGGGCATCGCGCTCTTCTTCCCCGCGCCAAATTCTTTCACGGGCGAAGATGTCCTTGAACTGCACGGTCATGGCGGACCGGTGGTCGTCGATCTGATCGTCCGCCGCGTCGTCGAATGCGGCGCCCGGCTGGCGCGGCCCGGCGAGTTCAGCGAGCGCGCATTTCTGAACGACAAGATCGATCTCGCGCAGGCGGAAGCCGTTGCGGATCTCATCGACAGCGCGACAGCGGCTGCGGCACGCGCGGCGATGCGCTCCTTGCGCGGCGAATTCTCGGATGAAGTGCGGGCGCTCACCGAGGCGGTGATCGATCTGCGCATGTTTGTCGAAGCGGCGATCGATTTTCCGGAGGAGGAGGTCGACTTTCTCTCCGAAAGCGAACTGACCACACGCCTGAAGCGCGCGTTCGAGCTGTTGGGCACGCTCGAAGCAAATGCACGGCGCGGTCAGCTTCTGCGCGATGGCATGGTCATAGTCATTGCCGGCCGTCCGAACGCGGGCAAGTCAAGCCTGTTGAACCGACTCGCGGGACATGACGCCGCGATCGTCACACCCGAACCTGGCACAACACGCGATGTCCTGCGCGAGAGAATCGAGATCGATGGACTGCCACTCAGCATCATCGACACCGCGGGACTGCGAGTGGCCGCGAACGCCATCGAGGCGGAAGGTGTCCGCCGTGCCCGCGCAGAGATGAGCAGGGCGGACCGGATTTTGCTTGTCGTCGACGCGGCGACGGACGCGCGCGATGCAGATCCCATGGATGTCGGCGACCTGCCGGCAGCCGTACCGGTTACCCGAATCCACAACAAGATTGATCTAATGCAAGGCGTCGAGGCACACATCGTTCATGGTGCAGACGGCTCCGCAGCGTTGTGGCTGTCCGCATTGACGGGTGCGGGTCTGGAGCTGCTGCGCGAACATCTCAAATCATGCGTGGGCTTCGAGTCAGCAAGCAGTGGGACGATCTCCGCGCGTCGCCGGCATCTCGACGCGCTAGCCCGCGCCCGGCGGCATCTCGAGGAGGCGCGACGTCAACTCATCGAGACGCGTTCCGGGGAAATCGTCGCCGAAGAGCTGCGGATAACGCAAGCCGCGCTCGCTGCTATCACGGGCGAGTTCTCGAATGAGGATCTGCTTGGCCGCATTTTTTCCAGCTTCTGTATCGGCAAGTAATCTTCAGCCGAGAATCGCCTCGCGCCGATACAAGCGTCCGGCAATCCAGGCGAGGATCACGCCGAAGAACAGCGTCGACAGCACAGAGACGAGCAGATAGTCGAGCGGCAGGCTCTCATCACGCAGCAAGCTCGTCATCAGCAGATGCTGGCTCATGCTCGGCAATGCCATGAGCGGCAGCGACGGCCGCACGGAGAGCAGTCCGGCGAATACGACCGGCATCGTCGGCACCAGCAGCACGAACGTCAGCCAGCTCTGCGCCTCGCGATACGAACGCGTGAACGAGGCAACCACCGTCATCAGCGCCGCGCCAAGCAGAACGAACGGCGCGGCGACGAGCAGCATCTTGAAGGCGACGAGCGGGCCAAAATTGGTCGTCATGCCCAATTGTTCAAGCGGCACGAAGCGCAGGCAGATCGAGAAGGCCGCGAGCGAGATCGCGAGCGACACCAGCATGTAGAAGCAGGCCGCAAGAATCTTTCCATAAATGAGCACATCGCGACCGATCGGCGTGGTGAGAAGCGCCTCCAGCGAGCCGCGCTCGCGCTCACCCGCCGTAGCGTCGATCGTGAGGTACAAACCTCCCATCAACATCGCGAACATCACGAAGTACGTCATCATGCCGAGCACGAGCAGGGCACGGCCGGCTGGCGTCGAAACGTCGACGTCCTGCACGACGATCGGGCTTACAACGGCGGGATTGATGCCGCGAATCTGCAGGCGCATCACCGCGATGATGCGCCCGTACACGCCGAGCGTCTGTCGCGCCTGGTTGGCATATTTCGAATTGTTCGAATTCGAGCCGTCGGCATACAGATAGACGGGCGCCGGAACCGCGCTCGTCAGGCGCTCGCCGTAGTTCGCCGGAATGATCAGGATCAATCGTTCCTTGCCATCGCGAATAGCGCGCCGCGCCGATTGATCGTCGTAGTCAACGCGCTGCACGGTGACATGCATCGACTCGAGGAAACCTACGAGGTGCGGCGCATTTGAGGCGCCGGCGACAGGTAACGTCAGCGCTTCGTCGCTCTCCTTGACGCTCTTATTGAGAATGAGGCTGATCATGCCGGCAAACATGAGCGGCCCAAAGAGCGGCGCGAACAAGAGTGCCGACCAGAGCGTGCGACGGTCGCGAATGTTCTCGAGGATCTCCTTCAGAAAAACAATGCGTAGCCCGTGCATCAGCGTATCTCGGGTGCGCTGGCAAGCAGTGCGACGAAGGCATCTTCGAGATTCTCGGCGCCCGCCTGTGACCGAACGACATCGAGCGTTCCCTGCGCGAGCACGCGGCCATGTCCGATGACTATCGCTGTATCACAGAGTGCAGAGACTTCCTGCATTACGTGACTCGAGAAAAGAATGCATGTGCCGGCGTCCCGTAATCGCCGTAGCAATTCGCGCAGGGTTCGTATTGACATCACATCGAGGCCGTTGGTGGGTTCGTCGAGAATCAGATTGCGCGGCGCGTGCACCAGCGCGCGCGCGATCGCCACCTTCACGCGCTCACCCTGCGAGAAACCCTTGGCGCGCCGATCGGCCACCGTCGCAAGATCGAGCAAGCGCACGAGTTCGTCCACGCGTGCCTCGAGCGATGCTGGATCGAGACCGTGGAGCGCACCGAAGTAGCGGATATTCTCGCGCCCCGTGAGGTTAGGGTAGAGACCCGCGGCATGTGGCAGCACGCCCAGACGCTCGCGTGCCCCGATGGCATCCTCGGTGACGTCGATGCCGTCGATCTTTGCGCTGCCGGCATCCGGACGCAGGACGGTGTAGAGCATGCGCAGCGTCGTCGACTTGCCAGCGCCATTCGGCCCGACCAGACCGGTGATCGCACCGTCGCGTGCGACGAATGAAACATCGCTTACCGCGGTGACAGCACCGAAGCGCTTGTGGAGTGCGAGCGCCTCGATCACGGCGAAGGCCCCGAGAAATTGAGAAAGAAGGGCAGGGCGGCGATCGACTTGGTGCAGCTCACATCCAGTCCTAGAGTCGTGCCGGCATCGAGAAATTCCGCCATGAGTCGGGGGACACAACCGGTAGCGAGCTGCCCATGGCCCTGTCCGGCGGCGATCACGTGCACCGAGTCGCGAAACTCCCGCGCGAGGCGCTCGCCATTCCTGGGCGGCGTCACCGGATCGAGCTCACCGGAAAGGATGAGCGCCGGCACCCTGGAATTGAGCGGTTGATGCAAATCGGCGTCCATGAGGCCGCGTGGCCAGATCTTGCAGATTTCCATGAGACCATCGAGCTGCTGCACACCGATGTAGGTTCGCGCCAGCGCTCCGCGGTCGATGTTCGCCGATGTGTAATAGGGCACATCCTCAGCGCAGACGACCGAGTTATGCATGCCGATCCAGATCTGATCGGCGAGCGCCCGCGAGGTCATGATTGATTGCGCGACGAGCGGCGCAAGATCGTCGCGGGCCGCGGCGTCGAGAAGCAACGGCAGGACCGAGATGGTCATCGAGCTGTAGCTGAGCAGACGCACGGCACTAACCAGGTGATCCCGCGTTACCAGCACGTGCTGACGTTCGCCAGTGAGCGGATCGGGGATGTCGAGATCGCGGGGCTGTTTTTCCACGGAATCGAGCAGCCGGGCAAAACGCGACGCGAGATCAGGAAACCGCTGCGCACAATCCTTGTCGCGCGCACAGGTCGCGAAAATTCGGTCGAGCGCTGCCTGCGCGTCGGTGGCAATGCCAGGGCCGATGGGTTCTTCAGGCACAACGACTCCGTCGAGAATCACCGCATGCGTGCGCTCAGGATAGCGTCGCGCATAGTGCTCGACGACACGCGTGCCGTAGGAAGCGCCATAAAGGCTGATGTGTTGATAGCCGAGCGCGGCGCGGACCTGATCGAGATCGCGCACTGCGACGCTCGTCGTATAGAACTCGAGTTGAGCTCTGAGCCTCGCCCGGCAGGCCACGGTCAATTCGCGCAACCGCTCAAGCGACAGTTCACCCGATTCGAAATCATCCGCGTAGTCGCAGCCGAGCGGATTCGACAGGCCCGTGCCGCGTTGATCGACTACCACCAGCTCGCGGTCACGTCGCACGCGTTCAAATGCGTCAGCTACCGTCGCAAAGAACTGACCGGCCGAGCTGCCCGGGCCGCCCGAGACGATAAAGAGCGGCTCCACGGCCGGTTTCTTGCTGAGCGCGTCGATGATTGCGATGCGAATGCGAATCTTCGTGCCGTCGGGGCGTGCAGGATCTTCGGCGACCTGGAGGTACCCGCAACGCGCACTGACAGACCGCAGGCCCGTTGGATGCTCCAGGCGACAGTCGGAGAAATCGATACTGGGGTGAGGCGCGGCGCGCACCGGTTCGAAGCCGAATGCCAGCCATAGAACGGCTGCGAGCAGCGATGTCAGAAAGGGGCGTGCGCGCACCATCGAAGTCTCGCACAAAGTCGAGCCCAAGGTGCCCGGCACACCGACCATAGCGGGCGCTCGCTGGCGCCAAGGGTGACTCACGAATAGAATGCGCGGCCGTTAACTCATTGACCCTGCAAGCGCTTTCTCCATGCTTTTTCCCGAAGAATACGACGTCATCATCGTCGGCGGCGGTCACGCCGGCACCGAAGCAGCGCTCGCGTCTGCGCGCATGGGCGTGCGTACGCTGCTGCTCACGCACAATGTCGAGACGCTGGGGGCAATGAGCTGCAATCCTGCCATCGGTGGCATCGGGAAAGGGCATCTCGTCAAGGAGATCGATGCGCTCGGCGGCGTGATGGCGCGCGCAGCGGACCGAGCTGGAATTCAGCTCCGCACGCTCAATGCAAGCAAAGGCCCGGCGGTTCGCGCGACACGCGCACAGGCCGACCGCGCGCTCTACCGGCAGGCGATCCGCTCAGCGCTCGAGACTCAGCCGAACCTCAGCCTCTTTCAACAGGAGGTCGCCGATCTCATCGTCGAAGGTGGGCGCGTGCTCGGCGCCGTCACGGCGCTTGGTGTTAAATTTCGCGCGCGTGCGGTTGTCCTGACCGTCGGCACATTTTTGGGCGGCAAGATTCACGTCGGTCTCGAACAGCATGCCGGCGGGCGCGCGGGCGATCCGCCGTCGATTCGACTGGCGCAGCGTCTGCGCGAGCTCCCCCTGCGCGTGGGACGCCTCAAGACCGGCACACCCCCGCGCATCGACGGCCGCACGCTCGATCACTCGGTGATGGCCGAGCAGTGGAGCGATGAGCCGCGGCCGGTGTTCTCATTGCTTGGGCGCGCGAGCGAACACCCGCAGCAGTTGCCGTGCCACATCACGGCAACCAACGCGCGCACGCACGAGATCATCCGCCGCGCGACCGATCGTTCACCGCTGTTCACCGGCGTCATCGAGGGCGTCGGGCCGCGCTACTGTCCGTCGGTCGAAGACAAGGTCGTGCGCTTCGCATCGCGCGACTCCCATCAGATCTTCGTCGAACCCGAGGGCCTCAATACACACGAGGTCTACCCGAATGGCATTTCCACGAGTCTCCCGTTCGACGTGCAGTACGAATTCGTGCGCAGCATCCGTGGGTTCGAACGCGCTCACATCACGCGTGCGGGTTACGCTATCGAATACGATTTCTTCGATCCACGCGACCTGCACTCGAGTCTCGAGACGCGTTGCATCGCGGGGCTCTATTTTGCGGGACAGATCAACGGTACGACCGGCTATGAAGAAGCTGCCGCGCAGGGACTTGTGGCCGGTCTCAACGCTGCGCTCGCCGTAAGCGGGCGCGATCCATGGACACCCGCAAGGAGCGAGGCGTACATCGGCGTGCTGATTGATGATCTCATCACACGCGGCGCGCCGGAGCCGTACCGCATGTTCACCAGCCGTGCTGAGCATCGCCTGCTCCTCGGTGAGGACAGCGCCGATGCGCGGCTCACCCCCCGCGGCCGCGAACTCGGGCTGGTGGATGACGAACGCTGGCATTTCTTCGAGGCCAAGCAATCCGCAATAGCGGCCGAGCGCGACCGGCTCGCACAAATAGTCCTGCAGCCGCATGAAATGACGGCCGAAGAGGCCGCCGCGTTTCCCGGCGGTGCGCTCGTTCGCGAACAGCGCGCGCTCGATCTATTGAAGCGTCCCGAACTAAGCTACGACAAGCTCGTTGCGCTGCCGGCGGTGGGCGCCGCCGACTGGTCCGCCTGCGATGCGCGGCTGCCGGCGCAGGTCAAACTCGAACTCGAGGTCGTCGCGAAATATTCCGGCTACATCACGCGACAGCACGACGAGATCGAGCGCCAGCGTCGCAACGAGGAAACCGAGTTGCCGGCCGATCTCGACTACGCCGTCGTACGGGGGCTCTCGAACGAAGCGCGTCAGCGGCTGACGGATGTTCGGCCCGGGACCCTTGGGCAGGCAGCGCGCGTACCGGGGATCACACCCGCCGCCCTGTCGCTGCTGCTCATTTATCTCAAGAAGCACGGTCGCGCGGCCTGACCGTGTCCATGCGCCGTCTCGGCATCCTCTTCGTCTTCGCGCTGGTCGGCGCGGCCTTTTACCTATTGATGCGCTGGAGCACCGAAAGCGGTACGCCAGGGTCCGCCGTGGCGCCAGCGCCGGCGAGCGTGGTGTTGAGACGCGGCAATGGTTTCGAACCCGAAACACTCGACCCACAACTCGCGCGCTCGGATTCGGCGTTCGGTATTGCCCGCGACCTGTTCGAAGGGCTGACCGCTTTCGACGGTGATGCCAACGTCATTCCTGCAGCCGCGAGTGCGTGGCAGATGAGCGCGGACGGCAAGGAGTATCGATTCACTATTCGCCGCGGTGCGCGCTGGTCGAATGGCGATCCACTGGTCGCCGAGGACTTTGCGGCGGGCTGGCGGCGGCTCGTGGATCCGGCGACCGCATCGGAGTACGCGCAAATTCTGAGTCCGGTGGTGAACGCGCGTGACATCACGGCGGGCCATCAAAAGCCGGACCAGCTCGGCGTCGCAGCGCCCGACGCAACGACATTCATCGTGCATCTCGCGGCCCCCACGCCGTACTTTCTTGGCTTGCTGACGCACCCGAGCACCTTTCCCGTTCATCGACCGACACTAGCCGCCCACAAGGCGGACTATGCGAAGCCCGGGGTACAGGTGTCGAATGGCGCGTTTGTCGCTGTCGACTGGCTCGTCGGCTCGCGCGTGGTCGCGCGTCGCAATCCCTACTACTGGGGCAACGCCGCGAATCACATCGATGAACTTGAGCTCTATCACTTCACTGACTTTGATTCGGAACTGAAGGCCTATCGCGGTGGCGAGCTCGACGTGACTTATACGATTCCACAGCAGCAGTTCGGCTGGCTCAAGGCGAATCTCGCCGCGGAGCTCAAGGTCTCGCCGTACCTTTCAACCTACTTCTACGGCTTCAATCTCACGCGCGCGCCATTCAAGAATCAACCAGGTCTGCGGCGCGCGTTGTCGATGGTGATCGATCGCGAGCGTCTGACCGAGTCGATTACCGGCGTGGGCGAAATTCCCGCTTACGGTTTTGTACCGCCCGGCACGAGCAACTACACGCCGCAGTCTTCCGATTACCGGAGCTGGACGCCCGAGCAACGCCTGGCCGAGGCGCGGAAACTCTACGCGGCCGCCGGTTACTCGAACGCGCATCCACTCGAGGTCGAGATCCGCTACAACGCGGGCGAAGTTCACAACGCGATCGCCGTTGCGATCGCCGACATGTGGAAACAGGCACTCGGCGTGCAATCGAAGCTTGTCAAGGAGGAATTCAAGGTACTGCTGGTCGACATCGGCCAGAAGCAGGTGACCCAGGTCTTTCGCTCGAGCTGGATCGGCGATTACAACGATGCGTTCAATTTTCTCGAAATCCTGCAGAGCGATTTCGGCGTGAATCACCCGGGCTACGCGAATCCTGCGTACGACGCGCTCATTCGCCGCGCGGCTTCAACCATCGATCTGGGCGCGCGACGGGATTTGCTGCAGGAAGCGGAGCGCATGATGCTCGCCGATCAGCCGCTCGCCCCACTCTATTTCTATGTGAACAAGCACCTGGTGAAGCCGTACGTGCGCGGCTGGCACCAAAATGTCATGAATGTCATTTACAGCAAAGATCTGTCGCTCGCGAATTAGGAGGGTAGTGCTGTGACGAGCTTCTACGATTTTGCCCTGAAGTCCCTCGCCGGTGGCAACGATGCTCTCGGTCAACTGCGCGGCAAGGTCACGCTCGCCGTGAATGTCGCCAGCCGTTGCGGCCTCACTCCGCAGTACCAGGGTCTGGAACAACTGTACGAGGAACTCAAAGGGGAGAACTTTGCGATTGTGGGAATTCCCTGCAATCAGTTCGGCGCACAGGAACCCGGGAGCGCCGAGGAGATTCAGACTTTCTGCTCAACTAACTATGGCGTCAGCTTCCCGCTCACCGAAAAGATCGAAGTGAATGGCAAAGGCCGGCATGCGCTCTACGCCTGGCTCACCGATCCCGCCAATGGATTTGCCGGCGATATCGAATGGAATTTCGAAAAATTCCTGATTGGCCGCGACGGCGGAATCCTGCATCGCTATCCGCCGCCGACGAAACCGGACGATAAGGGCTTGCTCGCCGATATTGCAGAGGCACTGTAGGCGTCAGTTGCAGCCGAGCGCTGCGCGCGCCGTTGCACCGTAGCGTTCGTATAGATCCGCGCCGCGTCGATCCGCTTCGATTCGCTCTTGCGGCAAATAGACGCTGCGGGCGCGTGAGCTTTCTTCATCGAAGGAGACAACAGAGTAATCCGGCTCACAACCGTCGTCGGCCAGTGAGGCGCGGAAGTTGAGCCAGGCATAGCGCGCGAATCTGTCGTCGCCTTCGGTGACGCCAATGCCCTCGATCATGAAAGCCATGGCGCGCGCGTCACCCTGGCGGGCCGCCGATTCGATGAGCCGGCGCGCTCGCTCGGGATCGGCGGGTTGTCCGTCGCAATCGGCCAGCAAACATCGACCGAGTTCGTAACTTGCTGCCGGTAACTTGTCGAAAGCTTGTTCGAGCCAGAAGCGGGACTTGCCTCGATCATTGCCATTCGGGTCGAGCGCGACACGTCTACCGTAGAGTCCCGCGAGCATCCACTGAGCTTCAGCATTGCCCAACAACGCCGCGGACAGGAGATAGCGCTCACGCCTGCTGTCTTCGACGCCCGCTTGCGCAAGCGCGACCAGGCTTGGCGTGTCGCCGTCGGTTGCGGCACGCACTACCTGCGATTGCAGGGCCGCCGCGTCCCGGACTGCGCTGCCTCGGCAAAGTACGGCCAGCAAAGTTTGCTCTTCGCGCGAGACATCGACCGCAGCTTGAGCCGCAAGCCGGGTCGCAGGTGCCAACGCGGAAGCATTTACGTGCAACGACTGATCGATCTGGGCGGCCCGCGCGAGCGCTGCCAGTCGCAGATTCGCGAACTCCGGGTCGGCGCACCAATCGCCGAGTCTCAGCGACACGGCGGCCGCGTCGCGATCGCCCGTCGACACGCGCGCCGCAAGATCACGTTCATTGGCGGACGCCGCGTCACGCATCCTGCCCTGGAGAAAAAGGTCCCGCGCGGCGGCACTGACGACCCATGGGTAGCGTGTGTGCAGGAGCGTACGGCGCATGTTGGTGCGCAGAGCGGCAACTTCGTCTACGGGCGTGGCACTTCGCCGGCCTGTATCCAGTCTGGCGGATACTGATGGTGATGCCAGCACCGGTAATGGCGCCGGTGAGGTCGGCGGTTCGGACGGCTTTGTGCCGCCCTCATCTTGCGGCCACATCAAAAGTACTACGACCGCCGCACCCGCAAGAATGCTGATGCAGAGTGCCATCCACAGGTGGAACTTTCCCTGCACTGTCACTAACATGGCGGCCCTTCGACCGGCCTCCATCCAGGCACGGCCGACTCGATCGAATGGGTTCTATTGGAGATTGTCGACATGCGTTTACGAGCGGTGGCAGTTGCTTCGATTGTGGCAATGGTTCTGGCGCTTCCCTCAATTGCCGCCGCGGATGCCGATGCGACGCGCGGCGCCAAGCTTGCCTACACCTGCATCGGATGCCACGGCATCGCCGACTACAAGAACACCTATCCGACCTATAGCGTACCGAGACTCGCGGGGCAGTCGGCGCAATACATTGTGATCGCGCTCACAGGCTACAAGAATGGCACTCGCGGGCACGGCACGATGCATTCGCACGCCGCAACGATGTCGGATCAGGACATGCAGGATATCGCGGCGTACCTCGCGCAAGCAGCAACTGTTAAACACAATCCGGACGTCAAGCTCGAAGCCGCGCCGAAGCCGGTGCGCGAACTATGTTCGTCCTGCCATGGCGCCGACGGTGTCGCGATCCTGCCGATCTATCCGGTTCTCACCGGTCAGCATGCGGACTACATCGAACAGGCGCTGCGCGAGTACAAGGCGGGTACGCGCAAGGATCCGGTGATGGGAACATTTGCGGGACAGCTGAAGGATGAAGACATCCATGCTGTCGCCCAGTACTTCTCGCAATTGACGCCGGGCCTCGGAATTCCGAAGCCGTTGCATTGAGTCCAGGGCGGCGCAGCCGCGCCGTCTGCCCCGGAGCCATGGAGTCTTCATTAGAGCGATGGCCGTCGCGGAGCTGCTCACCGATTTTCCTGAAGGCATCACCGCCGTCGATGTGCTCTACGTACGGCCGGGCTTGGCTGCCAGTCATCTGATCAAGCACGGCGGCCGCGGCGCATTTGTCGATACCGGCACCAATTCCTCGGTGCCCAATCTGCTCGAGGCGCTCACGGCGCGCGGACTCACGCCCGACCAGATCGACTACGTCTTCCTCACGCACGTGCATCTCGACCATGCCGGCGGCGCGGGGCTCCTGTTGCAGTCACTCCCCAATGCGCGCGCAGTCGTGCATCCGCGTGGCGCGCGACATCTCACCGATCCGTCGAAACTTATCGCCGGTTCAATCGAGGTGTATGGAGAGGAAGTGTTCCACGAGCTCTATGGCGATCTTGTGCCGATCCCAGCCGATCGCATGCTGATCGCGGTAGAGGGGATGAGCCTCGTGCTCGCGGGGCGAAAATTCGAACTCATCCATACGCCGGGACATGCGCTGCATCACTACGCTCTCGTCGATCACACTGCCCGCGTAATTTTCACCGGGGACAATTTTGGTATCTCCTACCGCGAGTTCGACACGCGGCGCGGCGAATTTATTTTTCCGACGACGACTCCTGTGCAGTTCGACCCCAAGGCGATGCACACGACGATCGATCGACTGATGAGCTACCAGCCACAGGCGATGTATCTGACGCACTACAGCCGTGTCAATGATCTCGCGCGGCTCGCGCTCGATTTGCACGCCGCCGTTGACACATTCGTCGAGATTGCGCGTCGTCACCACGGCAAGCCAGGGCGCGGCCTTCTCATCCGGCGCGACCTCATGGCGTGGTTTGATGCGGCGCTCGATTTGCATGAGTACAAGGGCGACACGGAGCGACGCCATGAGTTCCTGGAAACCGACATCGAGCTCAATAGCCAGGGCCTCGAAGTCTGGCTCGATCGCAATGAGGCAGCAGATCGTGGCTGAACGTTTTCGCGCCTTTCGCATTCACGAAGAGAACAAGAAGATCCTCGCCCGGTTCGACGAGATCACGCTCGATGACCTCACACCCGGAGAAGTTGTCGTTCGCGTCCGATACTCGGGAATCAACTACAAAGACGCGCTTGCAGCGACCGGTGCGGGCAAGATCCTGCGTAAGTACCCGCTCGTTGGCGGCATCGATCTCGCGGGCGATGTTGTCACTTCCGCCGACGCGCGCGTTCATGCCGGCGACAAAGTTCTGGTGACCGGGTGTGAGCTCAGCGAGACGCTTGATGGCGGATATGCAGAGTACGCGCGCGTGCGTGCCGACTCGGTCATAGCGATTCCAAGCGGCCTCGATGAATTTCAGGCGATGGCGCTCGGTACGGCGGGATTCACGGCCGCGCTGGCGCTGCATCGCATGGAGCAGAATGGCCAGATGCCGGAGCATGGCCCGATCGTCGTCACCGGCGCAACGGGCGGTGTCGGCAGTATTGCGCTCGACATGCTGGCGTCGCGCCGCTATGAATCGATCGCGGTAAGCGGCAAGCCCGAGGCTGACGCCTATCTCAAGTCGCTCGGGGCGAGCCGGGTGCTGCGCCGTCAGGAAATCAATCCCGGCACGCGGCCGCTCGAGACCGCGCAATTCGGCGGTGCCATCGACACTGTCGGCGGTGAAATGCTCGCATGGCTAACGCGAACGATGAAATACGGCGGCAACATTGCGAGTGTCGGCATGGCGGGGAGCGCCGAGCTCAAGACCACGGTCATGCCATTCATTCTGCGTGCGGTGAATCTGCTCGGCATCAACTCATCGGCGACGCCACGCGAGCTGCGCATCGCCGTGTGGCAGCGAATCGCCACCGATTTGAAGCCACGGCACCTGGATCGCATTGTTTCCAAGACGATTCCATTCGCGGAGCTGCCCGGTGCATTCGAGCCTTACCTCAAAGGTGCAGTAACCGGGCGCACTGTGGTGCGAATCTGACTCCCCGCTACCGCGATAACGCCGTAGTGCACGCGTGCACTCACACGCCGTGCCGCCGGCTGTCGTTGCGGGTTAAAATGCGCGGCCATGGCGGCCGCACCGCCGGACAACAATATCGATGACCCAGGTTCTCACTTCGGCCGGTGGCCGGTTGCGCGCGGCGCTCGCTCTGGAGCGGCCGCTGCAGGTCGTGGGGACGGTCAATGCCTTCAGTGCGCTGCTGGCGGAGAAGGCGGGATTTCGGGCGATCTACATCTCAGGAGCGGGGGTAGCGAACGCCTCGTTCGGGTTGCCGGACCTCGGCATCACGATGTTGAACGATGTGTGTGAAGACATCCGGCGGATCACCGGGGCCACGGAGTTGCCACTACTCGTCGACGCTGATACCGGCTGGGGCGGGGCCTTCAACATTGCGCGGACGGTGAAGGATTTCATCCGCTCCGGCGCGGCAGGGCTGCACCTCGAGGATCAGGTGCAGACCAAGCGTTGCGGACATCGGCCCGGCAAGGCCCTGGTCGCGGCGGAGGAAATGGTTGATCGGATCAAGGCAGCGACCGATGCCCGCCAGGACCCCGAGTTTGTGATCATGGCCCGCACGGACGCGCATGCGGTGGAAGGTCAGCAGGCAGCCCTTGATCGGGCGGCGTGCTATGTCGAGGCGGGCGCCGACATGATCTTTGCGGAGGCGCTCACGACGCTTACGGAGTATCGGCAGTTCACGAAAGCCATCCCGGTGCCCGTGCTTGCGAACCTGACCGAGTTTGGCAAGACACCGCTCTTTACCACGAAGGAGCTCGCCGATGCCGGCGTGCAGCTCGTGCTCTATCCGCTCTCGGCCTTTCGCGCGATGTCGAAGGCGGCCCTGAACGTGTACACGACCCTCCGGCAGGAAGGTACGCAGAAGAGCGTGGTCGGGACAATGCAGACCCGCGAGGAGCTCTACGAAGTCCTCGGCTACCATGCCTATGAAGACAAGCTCGATGCACTCTTTGCGGAGCGCAGCGAAGACGAGTCCAGGAACAAGCCATGAATGAGCCAGCAGCCACGGGCCCCAAGCCCAAGAAATCCGTCGCTCTCTCCGGCGTCCCGGCTGGCAACACCGCCATCTGCACGGTGGGACGCACCGGCAATGACCTCCACTATCGGGGCTACGACATTCTCGAGATCGCGAACGAATGCGAGTTCGAAGAGATCGCTCATCTTCTGGTTCACGAGAGGCTCCCGAACCGCGCGGAACTCGCCGCTTATAAGGCGAAGCTCAAGAAACTCCGGGGACTCGCGCCCGCGCTCAGGACGGTTCTCGAGCAGTTGCCCGCGACCGCGCATCCGATGGATGTAATGCGCACCGGGGTCTCAGCGCTCGGCTGCCTCGAGCCTGAAGAGCACGATCACAACATTGCAGGCGCCCGCGATATCACGGATCAGCTGATCGCAAGCTTCGGTTCCATGCTCGTCTACTGGCATCACTTCGCGACGAGCGGCAAGCGCATCGAGGTCGAGACCGACGATGACTCGGTCGGGGGACACTTCCTGCACCTGCTGCACGGCCGCCGGCCTTTCCCCTCGTGGGTGAAGGCAATGCATGTCTCGCTCAACCTCTATGCGGAACACGAATTCAACGCCTCGACGTTCACCGCTCGCGTGATCGCGGGCACGGGCTCCGACCTGCATTCCTCGATCGCCGGGGCGATCGGCGCGCTGCGCGGCCCCAAGCATGGCGGCGCGAATGAAGTCGCCTTCGAAATCCAGAGCCGCTACCAAAATCCCGATCAGGCGGAGGCCGACATCAAGGCCCGTGTCGAGCGCAGGGAGATCGTGATTGGCTTTGGCCATCCGGTCTATACGATCGGCGATCCGCGCAACAAAGTGATCAAGCAGACCGCGCTGCGTCTCGCGCAGGAAGCGAACGATCTGAAGATGTACGCGATCGCTGAACGCCTCGAGTCGGTCATGTGGAACATCAAGAAGATGTTCCCGAATCTCGATTGGTACTCCGCCGTCTCCTATTACCTCATGGGTGTGCCGACGGCGATGTTCACGCCACTCTTCGTGATCGCCCGCACGAGCGGCTGGGGCGCGCACGTCATCGAACAGCGCATCGACGGCAAGATCATCCGCCCGAGTGCCAACTACACGGGCCCCGAGAATCGACAGTTCGTTCCTATCGATCGACGCTGAATGCCCTGCTCCCTCTCCCGCGTGGCGGGAGAGGGCTGGGGTGAGGGTCCCATGTCCGCCCACGATCTCAAGTCCGCCAAGCGCCCCGACCCCGACAAAGTCCTGGTCGACATCGCCGACTACGTCTGCAACGCCGAGATCACGAGCCGCGAGGCGTATGACACGGCGCGCTACTGCCTCATGGATACGCTGGCATGTGGATTCCTAGCGCTCAAGTACCCGGCCTGTACGAAGCTGATGGGCCCAACGGTGCCGGGCGCGACGATGCCCGGAGGCGCACGCGTGCCTGGGACATCGTACGAACTCGAGCCGGTGCAAGCGGCATTCAACATCGGCGCGATGATCCGATGGCTCGATTTCAACGATACATGGCTTGCTGCCGAGTGGGGCCATCCGTCCGACAACCTCGGCGGCATTCTCGCCACCGCAGACTGGCTTTCCCGAACGGCCGTCGCCGCAGGCAAACCGCCGCTCGTGATGAAGGACGTTCTGGTCGCCATGATCAAGGCGCACGAAATCCAGGGCGTGCTCGCGCTCGAGAACAGTTT
>JBGPLJ010000005.1:0-29957 GCA_041486385.1 Steroidobacteraceae bacterium | reverse complement strand
TTCATGCAGCACGCGGCTGAAGAAGCGGCATCGCTCCATGAACTGCGTGAGCTCGGCATCGGCATTGCGGTGGACGATTTCGGCATGGGCTACTCGAGCCTGAGCTATCTCAAGCACTTCCCGATAACCAAGCTCAAGATAGACCGTTCCTTCGTGCGCGGCATGGTGCAGGACGTGAACGATGCGGCCATCGTGCGGGCGATCCTGGCGATGGCACAATCGATGCGCATTCCGGTGTGCGCCGAAGGCGTAGAGAACGATGCGCAGCTTGCGCTGCTCGTGGAGCACGGCTGCGAATACGCGCAAGGGTACATTTTCGGTCGGCCGATGGAGGCGGAGGGTTTCTTCCGCCTGTTGTCCGGAACGACGACTGGTGCCATTTCGACGCCTCTGCGGCTCGCCGGCAGCTGATCCGATCTTCAGTCGAGCGGAGCAGTGTACGTCTCTCTCAGCAGCAAACCGCCGACTACGGCGGTCAGTACCGCAACGCCGATCGGATACCACAGGCCGTAGTAGATGTCTCCCGTCAGTGTGACGAGAGCGAAGGATACCGTCGGCAGGAAGCCGCCAAACCAGCCATTGCCAATATGATACGGCAGCGACAACGACGTGTAGCGGATGCGCGCTGGAAAGAGTTCAACGAGCCAGGCCGCGATGGGCCCATAAACCATCGTCACGTAAAGGACGAGAAGTGCTAGCAGCGCAAGCAGAGCGGTGTAGTTGATCCGCGCGGGATCCGCCTTCGTTGGATAACCGGCGGCCGCGAGAGTCGCGCCGAGCTGCCTGTTGAAAGTTTCCGTCTGCGTCTTGAGCAGCGCGGTGTCGAATCCCATGCCTTCGAATACCGGAACTGTGAGGGTTCCTACGCGCACCGCTGCAACAGATCCACTGGGCGCAGCCTCGTTGCTGTACGGAATGCCGGCCTTGGCGAGTGCCGCCTTCGCGATGTCGCAAGAGCGCGCGAGCTTCTTCTTCCCCACTGGATCGAACTGAAAGCTACAGGCTTGTGGATCGGCGACGACGGTGACGGGCTGCGTTGCTGCGGCGTCCGCGATCGCGGGATTCGCAAAGTGAGTGATTCCCTTGAAAATGGGAAAGTAAGTGAGCGCAGCGAGGACACAACCGGCAATGACAATGCGTTTGCGTCCGATGCGATCGGAAAGACTGCCAAATACGAGGAAGAATGGCGTGCCGATGAGGAGCGCGCCTGCGATCAGAAGATTTGCCGTCTGCGCATCAACTTTGAGTGTCTGCGTGAGAAAAAAGAGTGCGTAGAACTGACCTGTGTACCACACGACAGCCTGTCCGGCCGTTGCGCCGAAGAGCGCGAGCAGGACGACGCGCAGATTGCTCCAACGTGCAAAGCTTTCAGTCAGTGGCGCTTCTGACTGACGCAACTCGGCTTTCATCGCCTGGAAGACCGGTGATTCCGCGAGCTGCAGGCGTATGTAGACCGAGACCGCGAGCAGGAGCGTCGAAAGCAGAAAAGGAATGCGCCAACCCCAGACGTCAAAAGCGGGTCCAAGCAACTTGCGGCAACCCAGAATGACCAGGAGCGACAAGAAGAGACCGAGCGTTGCTGTCGTCTGGATCCAGCTCGTATAAAGACCGCGCTTGCCTGCCGGGGCGTGCTCAGCGACGTAGGTCGCCGCACCGCCGTACTCACCGCCAAGGGCAAGACCCTGCAGCAGCCGTAGACTGATCAGCGAAATCGGAGCGATGACGCCGGCGCTGGCGTAGGTGGGTAGACACCCGACAAGAGCCGTCGACAGGCCCATGATCACGATCGTGATGAGAAAGGTGTATTTGCGTCCGGCGAGGTCGCCGAGTCGCCCGAAGAGCAAGGCACCAAAAGGGCGCACTGCGAACCCTGCCGCAAAGGCAAGCAACGCGAAAATGAATCCCGTCGTCTCGTTGACCCCGGAAAAGAACTGCTTGCTGATGATCGCTGCCAGCGATCCGTACAGATAGAAGTCGTACCACTCGAACACGGTGCCGAGGGATGAGGCAAGAATGACGCGCCGGTGAGCGCGGTCGATGCCGCCAGTGACGGCGCGTTGAGCAAAGGTCGTCAAGCCGGTCTCTCCCCCTAGATTGGAGCCGTCAGCGGCCGCCCGGTTGCTGTTGTTTTCGAGCCCAAGACTGCCGGGTTTGGCAAGTGCAGGCAATCTGTGCAGACTGTCGTCCCTAAGCCGCCAAGAACAAAACCACGATGCAACGCACCGGCCGACCGCCACTCACGCTCGCCCCCTCGTCCCGGGCTGGCCGCACCAATGCGGGCCAGACCGCGCTGGCGCGCTTCTTTCGGATGTCGGAAGACCTGGATCTCTCAGAACTGCAGCAGTGCAAGCTGATGAAGTGCCCCTCGCCGCAGGTCCTGAGGCAGTACCGCGGCGGGCAGGGGACGCGTCTCAACAGCACACAGCAGCAGCGCTTGTCGCTTCTCGTTGGCATCTGGGCGACGCTTATCGGTAAGGATCCGGGAGGCGATCGCGCGTGGCGATTCATGCACGAGCCGAATCGCAAGGCGCCATTCAAAGGCGAACCGCCGTTGCACTACATGGTCGACGGCGGCATGCAGGCGTTGCGCGATGTCGCGCATCACGTGACGGAACAGACGTTCAAGCCCTAGCATCGGCCTGACATTCAGCCGCCGTTCGACCGCAGGTTGCGCGCTCACTCATCGGCCTTCGGCCGATAGGCCTGAATCAGCTCCTGTTGGCGCCGCGGCGGCACGGCTTCGTAGCCCGACAATTGCACCGTGTACATGCCCTGCCCACCGGTCAGCGACTTCAGACGCGACTGATAGCCATCGAGCTCACTCAGCGGCACCTGCGCTCGCACCGACACGCGCTGCCTCGTGAGCGCGGTGTTGCCCGTGATGCGCCCGCGCTTGGCCACAAGGTCACCCGTGACGTCACCCATCGCGGCTGCCGGAGTGACGATATCGAGGTTGACGATCGGCTCGAGGGCAACGGGCCCGGCTTTCTGGAACGCGTCGAGAAACGCCTTACGGCCGCAAGCCACGAAGGCGACCTCCTTGGAGTCGACCGCGTGATACTTGCCGTCGTGGACAACGACGCGAATATCGCACACGGGATAGCCCGCGAGCGCTCCTTCCGCCAGCATCTGGCGCACGCCCTTCTCAACGGCTGGAATAAACTGCGAGGGTATCGCACCGCCGAAGACCTCATCGACAAACTCAAAACCGGCGCCGCGCTGGAGCGGCTCGACACGCAGGTACACTTCGGCGAATTGTCCCGCGCCGCCCGTCTGCTTCTTGTGGCGGTTGTGACCGTCGGCAACGCGCGTGACGGTTTCGCGATAAGGCACGCTCGGCGCATGCGTCTTCACTTGCACGCCGTAACGTTCGCTCATGCGTTCGAGCAGCACGCGCAGATGCAGCTCGCCGAGGCCGTACATCACCGATTCGTTGCCGGCGGAATTGAACTCGAGCCGCACGCATGGATCCTCCGCCGCGAGTTTGTGGAGCGCGTCCGAGAGACGCTGCTCATCGCCGCGCCGCTCGGGCTCGATCGCGATACCGAGCATCGAAGGCGGAAGATCGAGCGATTGCAGATGAAAGTGATCCTCATCGTGCGAATCATGCAGTACGGCATCGAAATGCAGTTCTTCAATCTTGCTGATGGCGCAGATATCTCCAGGTGGCGCAGTCGCAACCTCACGATGCTCTTTGCCGAGAAGTCGCAACAGGTGCGCAACGCGAATCGGTTTGCGCCCGTCGCCAACATAGAGCTGGCTCCCGGACCGCACCGTGCCCTGATGCACGCGGAAGACACCGAGCTTGCCGACGAACGGATCCACGATGACCTTGATCACATGCGCGACAACGTGACGATCCGGATCGGGAACCACCTCGACCGGCACGGCCGCATCACCTTCGCCCTTCAGAAAGCGCGGCGGATTGCCTTCGGCCGGATTCGGCAGCAGGCGTATGACGACTTCCAGCAGTTCATCAATCCCGGCGCCGGTTTCCGCCGATACGAAACACACGGGGATCAGATGACCTTCGCGTAGCGCAGCCTCGAAAGCATCGTGCAGCTGCTCCGGCTCAAGTTCGCCTCCCTGTTCCAGATAACGCGCCATGAGCGCCTCGTCCATCTCGACAACCTGATCTGTGATCTCGCTGTGGGCCTGAGCGACTGACGAGAAGTCGGTGCGCTCTTCGACGGCGCGAAAAAAACAATCGACGACCCGCTTACCCCCATCGGCTGGAAGATTGAGCGGCAGACATTCCCGTCCGAACTGTTCGCGAATTTCTTCGAACGTCTTCTGCACGTTCGCATCGCGGCTGTCGATCTTGTTGACCACGACGAGACGGCAGAGCCGCCGGTCGGCAGCGAATTCCATCATGCGTTGGGTAACAAGCTCGACGCCCGCTGTGGCGTTGACGATCACCGCAACGGATTCCACCGCTGGCAAGACACTCAAGCTGCGGCCGGCGAGATCCGGGTAGCCCGGAGTATCGATCAAATTGATGTGTTTGCCCTTGAACTCGAGACTGGCAAAGGCGGCATCAAGCGAATGTCCAAGCCGCTTTTCCTGTGGATCGAAGTCTGAGACCGTTGTGCCGCGCTCGAGATTGCCGCGGCCGCGAATAGCACCTGCGGCAGCAAGCAGGGATTCGAACAGCCAGGTCTTGCCGGCACCGGTGTGGCCGACGAGGGCGATGTTATGAATATCGTTCGTGTTATAGGCGCCCATACGAGCCTATTTATACTCGCCGCCGCGCCCAAAGAAAAAGGCCGGCCCCTTGCGGGGGCCGGCCTTGTCAGCTGCAATCCTTTACTTGTTCTTGCCGAAATGCGCTACCACGCGCGCATACATGAACACTCCGGGCACGTCATAGGCCGACGGATCGTAGCCGTTGAGCGCGCACGTGGAGCAGGGTGGCGGGTCCTGATCGAAGAGATTGTTGGCACCCACGCTCATGGACAAGTTGCCGTCCATGAATTGCGACGGCGTCCAGGAGACCTGCGTGTCGATATATGTGGTCGCTGACAGGCTCGTCCCATTGATGTCGGACACCGCGCTCATGTAGCGTGCCGATGCCGATGCAGCCCAGTCGGCATGCGACCAGTCGACAGTCAGCGTCGACTTCCAGACCGGATACGCGGCTCCCAGATCTCCCTTCTCCGTCCCTGCGCGTTCAGTCACCTGCAATCCGCTGCTCGATGGTGTGAACTCGTCATACGCGTTCAGGTGACTCGTCTGCCACAGCACCCCGAATCGGCCGATGCTGAACTCGGGCAGCGACCAGCGCGTGTTGAAATCCCAGCCCTTCGTCTTGATGGCGCCGATGTTGAGGAGCTGATTGGCGAAGCCGTTGATGTTGCCGCCCGATGTGCGGCTGATCCCGCCGCACAGTGCCGGATCGAGCGTTGCAACGCATCGATTGATCTGCACCTGCGCATCGAGCGCCGAGATCGCCGCCTCGAGGTCGATGTTGTAGTAAGTGAATTCGAATGACAGGCCATTCGACCAGGACGAACTCTCCGCCCATCGGGGGCTGTAGACGAAGCCAGCCGTGTAGCTGCTGTGTGTTTCCTCGGGCACAAGGGCAGGGTTGCCACCGGTCGTTACAGAGATCTGTGAGTTGATCTGCTGATACGTGTTCGGCACACCCAGCGCCAGACAATTGGCCTGAATCGCGGCGCTCGCCGGCGGTCCGCCGTTGACACCGGCGTAGTCTGAACACGGATCCACCATTGTCTGGTCGAAGCGCGCCGCCGACCCGAACAATTCGCCGATACTCGGAGCACGAATGCCCTTGGAGTACGAGCCGCGGAGCAGCAGGTCCTTGAGCGGCCGCCAGTTGAGGCCGAATTTCGACGCTGTCTGGCGGCCGAACGTCGAGTAATCGGAGCTGCGCACGGCCGCGGTTACCTGCAGGAGGTCCGCACCGGGGCGATCTTTCAGCAGCGGAATCTGCAGCTCGCCATAAAACTCGTTCACGTCGTACTGCCCGGACGTCGGTGTCGACGGCACCCCCGCGCTCTCGCCGGCGGTGTAGATCGCATCGGGCTGGTAGAAGCCGCGCTGATTGCGGTGCTCGAAACCGACCGCGAAATCGAGGCCGCCCGCCGGCAGCGAGACGATCGTACCTCCGAGATTGACGCTGACGTCCTTCAGCTCCTGCTCGCTGGTGTCATGCAGGACGGGGCGAATGAAATCCAGCATCGCCTGCGTGATGGTGCCGCTGCCATTGCCCTGGCCACCCGCAATATTGAACGGCACGCAACCCGGAATCGGATTGGGAACGGTCGGGACGCCGGCGACAACGACCACTGTACCGCAGGCCGTAGTCGTCGCGCCGTCGATGCCAGCGACCACGCCCGGGCCCACCGCTTCCTTCAGCTTGCGCGAGTTATAGCTGCCATGGGTCGTTTGATCTGCATCATTGCGCGACCAGACGGCAGTGACGTCCCAATAGAAATTACGCTCGGCCAACTGGAAGTCGCCGCGGAAGCCGCTGCCGAGGTACCAGGTATCCACGTTCTGCTGGAAGACTCGCGGCCCACCTTCGAGCGGGCGACGACCGATGAAGTAGTCGGTGCCGCCGGTCGGAACGTTGGTGCTGGCGTTGAGCGTGAAGCCGAACGGATTGTAGGGGTTGGCTACGTCAACCTGAATCGTGTCCATGAGGTTGCCGTTGCCCGCCTCCGGCCCGACGAACAGCGGTTCCGGCGCGGCCTGATTGTTTGAACGGCGCTGGTTGAACAGGCCCTTCATGAAGAAGGTGACGTTGTCGGTCAGGCGATATTCGCTTTGGCCGTAGACACCGACGCGCTCGCTCGGCGTCTGCATGAGGTTAAACGGCTGGAAATTGAACCGATCATTCGCCGTAAAGTTGTGAAAGTCATCGGTGCGCGGTCCAGCGGCAGGATCCGCCGGGTTGTAAGAAGGGATGCCCGTGACACCGTCGTTGATCGTCAGACTCAGGCTCTGGCCGGTATTCGGATCCGTGAAATCGAACCGCCCCTGCGGCGTACCAGAGCTGCAGCCCCCAGCGGCGCAGGAAGTGGCGTATGGCCTCGGAAACTGCGAGATCGCGCGAGCACTCGAGTTGATCAGGCCCTGGTTCATGTAATTCAGGCTGACGAATGATTTCAGCCGGTCACTTGCCGACCCAAGAGAAATGCTCCATTGCTCGGTATTACCGTCGCCCTCTCCAAAGCGGCCGCCATAGCCCGAGAACTCGACGCCGTTGAAGTTCTTCTTGGTGATGATATTGATGACGCCCGCGATGGCGTCCGAGCCATAGATCGACGAGGCACCGTCCTGCAGAACTTCGACATGGTCGATGATGCTGGCCGGAATGGTATTGAGGTCCGTCGCCGCCGAGACGCCGCTCGCGGAAGCCTCGTTAATCCAGCGGACGCCGTCGACCAACACCAGCACGCGCTTCGGGCCCAGATGCCTCAAGTCCGCGGTCGTGGCGCCGGCGCCAAGGCCACCGCCGTCAGGCGGAAAGCCTTGATTGCCGCTGAAATTGAATCGGGTGTTGATGGAGCCGCCGGAGACCGGCATGTGCTGCAGAATGTCGCCGATGGATGTCTGGCCGGTCTTCTGAATGTCCTCTTCGGACACAGTGATGACCGGCGCCGTCTCATTCAATGGGTTCTGGCGAATGCGCGATCCCGTGACGACAACGGTCTGAACGGTTTCCTGGTCCTGTGCGATAGCCTGCATCGCGCTTACCGTAAGCGTTGCAACGATGCAACAGCCAATTAGCCGCGTCATGCGCGACCCTTGGAATAGCAGGTTCATGAGCTCCCTCCTGTGTTGGGACGGGTGGTTGTTTTTTTCCTACCCGTATGCCGCGATTATGCGCTCCTTGGCGATTTTGTGAACCCCCGAATTGCAGTCGCTGTATACAATCCATCAGCCATTGACTTGCCCAGCATCGGCGGGACCAGGCCACCTGGTTCCACTGACCGACCCGATCTGCACTGCAGACGCGTTACGAGCGCGTGCTTCCAGCTGGAAGGAGCAGTGCCATGTTCGAAGGTCCGCAGAGGCTGCTGAGCGATGCGACGCCCGAGCTCAACACAACACCGCTCATCGACGTGATGCTTGTGCTGCTGATGATGTTCATGCTCACAGTGCCGATCGCTACCCATGCCGTGCGCCTTGATACGGCCGCAAATCATCACGCGCCGATCGAAGTGCCGCCGACTGCACGCATCGATATCGATTTTGAGGGTGCGATCTATTGGAATCAGCAGCGAATTCCATTATCGGCGGTGGGAGAACGCGCACGTGCGCTGCGCTCTCTCTCGGAAAAAGCCGAATTGCAGATCTACCCGGCAGCGCGCGTGCGCTACGACTTTGTCGCCAAAGTGCTGGCCGCGGCTCAACGGAATGGAGTGCGGCGCCTGCGTCTCATCGGTAACAACCGCTTCCTCTGACGATCTGCTGCTGTCGCCGATCGGGAACACACACGCACGGATTGTTTGACGCGGGACCCGCCTTGCCGATATAGAGTCGGCCACCCCCCGATGCCCCCCGGAGGCTCGTTTGTGAAGTTACACCGCTGGTCGCGGCTTTTCGCCGCGTTCTTACTGCTGATTTCGGCGCAGGCTTTCGCCGATGATCACTATGCGAATCCGATCGATGACCGCTTTCGTCTCACTGCCGGCGCGTTCCTCGATTCGACGGCGACGACTCTGCGGCTTGACGGCGCGACGCCAAATTCAGGCACTACGATCAGCGGGGAGGACGACCTTGGCCTCGGCAGCAGCAAGGCGCTGCCCGACGTTGAGATCATGATAGGCATGCACGATCGTCATCACGTTCGGCTCAACTACTACAAGCTCAGTCGCGCGGCCACCTTGCCGCTCGTCCGGCAGCTGCAGATCCGCAACGATACTTTCAGCGTCGGTGATGTTGTCGAATCGAATTTCGACGTCCGCATGTTATCGCTCACGTATTCGTACTCATTCGTCCACAATCCGCGTATCGATCTCGCGGGCAGCTTCGGCATCAACATTCTCGAATTCAGTGCGCGCGCGCTCGTACGCGCGCGTGCCCTGGATCAAAGCGAGGATGATGCTGGCCCATTCCCGACGTTGGGACTCGACTTGACGGTGCCGTTTAGCCGGCGCTTCTACGCCGAAGCGCGTGCCGAATACCTCAAAGTCGACATTCAGGGTTTTTCAGGCACGGCCAACATCCTCCATGCAGGGTTCGTGTACCGCTGGCGGGAGAATCTTGCCTTTGGAATAGGCTATCGCAGGTTCAACATCAGCCTCACATCAAACGATGCGGGCAACACCGGGGCGTTCGAACTCGACAACTCCGGACCCCAGGCTTTCCTGCGTATGAGCTTCTAGCGCCTTGGGTGGCCGCTGTGTGCAGGCGGTCACAGTTCAGCCCAAGCCTTTGAATACTGGGTGCCCCAAGCCTCCCGGGGTCCCAGAAAATGTGAAATCAGGCATGGCCCCCTCGGGCCACATAAACAAGTATCTATCGTGACATTGCCCTGTGCAGGCCCGGGCCAGACGCCCTGGGCCGCGGACGCCTGCGCCGTTGCAATGACTTACGAAGACCCAGGAGGCCGGTCGTGGCAGAAGCTCAGCGTCGCATCGCAGCTCAGGCAAGCGATTTCAACGGAGGCAGCGCACAGCAGAGCGCGGCCCCGTCGATCACCAATGTCCTGTTGCTGACCTCTGACGACGAACTCTGGATTCAGCTGAAGGATCTCGTCGGCGCGTCGTACAACATGCAGCAAGCCGATTCGATCGAGCAGACGATCGAAACCTGGCCGCCCGGGCAGTCTGGCGTCTTTGTCTGGGACATTCGCGCAGAATCGCAGATCAACCGCGGCCTCACCAAACTCCAGCACCATTCGGCCAGCCTCGTGCCAATGGTGATCGACAAAGATCCTGCCAGCGATGTGGTTGCCGCCCTCGTGCGCCAGCGCGCAATCGTGAGCCGTCTCACCTTGCCGCTCACACAGGCCCATGTCAGCGCAGGATTGGAAGCCGCGCGTGACGAAGCAAACACGCGCGCGACGCTATTCGGTGCGCAACGCAGCGGTTCCTCGTCGGATTCATCCGGCAGGTCCGTGAGCAAACTCGTGGGTCTCGCCATCGCCGCCCTGGTGCTGATCGGTGGCGGGACCTTCTGGTGGATGTCACGACCGGCGCGGCCACTGGGCGCGAGCGCGGCACCGGCTGCCTCGACCGCGACGGTGCCTGCGACCATTGCGCCAGGAGCACCCGTGGGGCGCGACATGCAAGCCGAGCAGGTCGAGCCGTTGCTCGCCAAGGCGCGTTCGGCGATGCGCGACAAGCGTTACGACGAACCCGACAACGATTGCGCGCTCGCGTACTACAAGAACGTTCTAGTGTTTGACTCCGCGAATGGCGAAGCGCGCCAAGGTCTTGATCGTATCGCCGAAGTGCTGCTGATGCGCGCCGAGACCGCGTTTGAACAGCATAACTATGACAATGCGCTACGGTCGATCGAAACTGCCCGCAGCATTCGTCCGGATCACCCGCGGCTGGCGGCGCTCGATGCGCAGATCAGCCAGCGCCGTGGCGAACTCGCGCTTGCGCAGATTCAGGCCGCGATGCAGGCGCAGAGCTTCGATCGCGCGCAGCAGCTCATCCGCGACGCGCAGCAGTCACAGTCGGTACCAGCCGACGCGCTTGCTCGACTGCGCGCGGAACTTGGGCGGCGTCAGGCCGACACGGAAATGAGCGATAACTTGAAGCTGCTGCAGGCCCGCTTGCAGCAGGGTCGCCTCATAGACCCGGAATCCGACAGTGCCAAGTACTATCTGGCGGCTGCGCGCAAGAAGCCAAATGCAGCAAGCAATTCACAGCTCCAGTCGCTTACCCAAGACTTTACCCGCGCATTGCTTCAGGAGGCGCGTTCCGCGGCTGGCAAGCAGCAGTCTGCGGATGTCGACAAATGGCTCGGCGAGGCGCGGGACGCCGGCGTACCGGCCCGCGATCTGCAGACGCTGCAGCGCGAGCTGACGCAGCAGGCGCAAAAGCCCAAGGTCGACGTTGCTCGCACGACCCAGCTCATCAGCGAGCGCATTGGTCAGGGGCGACTCGCTGATCCCGCCAATGACAGCGCCCTCTTCTATCTCAATGTGCTCAAGTCAGCCGACTCGAAGAACACCGGCCTCGCGGAGCTGACTCGCCGCCTCGCAGCGGAATTCGTCGCGGCGGCGCGCACGGCGCTCGACGACAACCGCGTGACCGACGCGGAGGGTGCGCTGCAGAACGCACACGCGCTCGGCGCGGGCGGAACCGATATCGCGGCACTCGAGCAACGCCTTGCCCACAGCAAGGCGATCGCCGAACAGAGCAAATCCGTGGTTCCCGCTGGCACGCTCAAGGTGACACGGCCCATCAGCCCTGTGTATCCGGAGGATGCTCTGCGTACCGGCGCCGAGGGCTGGGTAGAGCTCGAGTTCACGGTGGGCACGGACGGCAAGGTTACCGAAGCGGAAGTGACGAATTCCCAGCCCAAGAACGTTTTCGATCGTGCTGCGATCAACGCCGTGAAGCGCGCGCGCTATGAACCCGTTCTGGTGGACGGCCAGGCTGTGCCGCAGCGGGCCCGCTTCCGTATCGCGTTCAAGGTCGATAGCGGCAAGTGACGCTGGACTACTGACATGACGGCGACCGCGACAGACGGCAGCTCGAACAAATCGGCCACACCGGTGGCGCGAGCTGCGCGTGCGCGCTTTCTGGTCGTGCACGATGAACTCGAGCTGCGCCTGAAGCTCGCCGACATCGTGCGCGCTTGTTGGGCGCAGTCAACCGTTGACACTTGTACGCGCGCTGCGGTGCGCGCTACCTCAGCTGAACGCAACGAACCCTATCAATCGATTCTGGCGGTCATCGACTTTGCAGCGCCGCCGAACGAAGGCAGCGGCCCGATCGAGGTACTGCAGCATCTTCGCGAGCAGGCAAGCGGCGTTCCCTTCGTAGTCATCGCGAGCGGCGGAGATGAGCGCTGGGCCGTGCGGGCGATACGCGAAGGCGCTTGCGACTATTGGCCGCTGCATGCCCTCAACGCAACTGATCTCGGCACTGCTTTGCGTGAAGCGGTACGCGCGCAATCCGCGCGGCGTGAGCGCCGCGCAAACACGGGCAGCGAAAGCGTATTCGAAGTGCCGGGCTATCGTATCGTCAAGCGCATCGCCCAGTCGACTCGCGCAATCGTCTACCTTGCGCACAGCGAGGTGCTGCCGCAACCCATGGCGCTGAAGATTCAGCCAATCAGTTCCGGGGAAGCACTGTCATCCGGCGAGCGCGACCGGTTCCTGCGCGAGTGCCAGCTGCTGTCGCAGCTCAACAATCGCGCTGTCGCGGATGTCTATGACTACGGCGTCACCGACCGCTGCTTCTATCTCGCTATGGAATACTTCCCCTGCGGAAGCCTGCGCGAACGCCTGCGAAATCCGCTCACGCAGGAGGAGTCGTTCAACTACACGCTGCAGATCGCGGTCGCACTGAAGGTGCTGCACAAGACGGGCGTCTTCCATCGCGATCTGAAGCCATCGAATCTGATGCTGACCGAGGACAACAGGCTCGTGCTGATTGACTTCGGCCTCGCGCGTTCCTCGCTCCTGAGAATCGACGTCACGAGTCCCAACGAGCGCGTCGGCACGCCGTACTACATGAGCCCGGAGCAGATCGAGGGTCACGAGCCGGATGAGCGGTGCGACATCTACAGCCTCGGCGTGGTCCTGTTTGAAATGCTGGCAGGCGCAGTTCCGTACGCGGGCCATACGGTGCGCGAGATTCTCGACCAGCACCGCACGGCTGCGATTCCGCTGCTGCCCGCGCGCGCCGCGCGCTACCAGCCGCTCGTCAACCGGATGCTTGCCAAGGCGCCCGCCGAGCGATTTGCGACCGCTGATCAACTGATTGATGCCATGAAAGAGCTCACTCAAACGTTGCCGGTTGCCTGACCCGAGCAGCGCAGCGAACTCACGGAGTCCACGATCATGACGAATTGGATCAAGCGATTGTCGGCACGCGGAACGGCTGCCCTGTTCGGCGTATTCGTCGTGCTTGCATTCGCGGCAGTGCTGGTGCCGGGCTTCCAGCTCGCGAGCCGGCTGTCGAACAATACCGTGGCGCTCAGGCTCATGAGCGAGCAGCGCCGCCAGCCTGACGCGCTCGCGCGCGCTCTAGCCTCCATCCAGGATCGCCTGGAAGCGCGTGGCTACGTCGACTCGGCCGTGAGCGAGCTGCGCAAGGCGACGACCGAATTCGATGAGGCGCTCACGACGCTTACCCCGGGGGACAGTGGCGGTGGAATCTTTGCCGGCGCCAATTCATCCGAAGCCATGCGCAACGAATTTGCGCATGCACAGCTAAAGCGCCTCAAGCAGGAGTGGGCCGACTACCATCAGGCGCTGACTCCGATAGCGGCGTTCACCGGCCTCCCCTATCAGGATACGGACCAGGCAGGCACACAGCTCAACAAGCTGGGCCAACGCCTGCAAGTCGATGTGTTTGCGGCCCTGCGCATCAGTCGCAAGCAGACGCCGCTCCTAAACGGCCTCACGACCGAATTGACGCGCGACCTGGAAGGGCGCTCGGAACGCCTCGCGACTCAGCTGCGCTATCTGATGTTCGCGGGTCTCGTTATTGCGAGCGGCCTCGCTCTGGCGCTTGGGTACCTCGTCGCCGGGCGCCGCCGGCAGGATCGCCTGGTGTTCGAGGCGCAGCGGCAGACGCAGGATATTCTGCGGACCGTAAAGGACGGGCTATTCCTCCTCGATGCAAATCTGCGCATTGGTCCGACGCACTCGGCTGCCGTCCAGCAGTTGTTCCAGCGCGAGACACTTGCCGGGCTCACCTTTGAAGAGTTGCTGCGACCGCTCGTGCCCGAGAAGACAATGCAGACTGCGTTGAAATTCGTGAAGGTGCTGTGGTCGGAGCGCACCCGGGAAAACCTCGTCAAGTCGATCAATCCGCTCGGCGAAGTCGAAGTGAGTTTCGACGACGGCCGCGGCGGGCACGAGACGCGCTATCTCGAGTTCGATTTTCACCGCGTCAAAAGCGAGAACCGCGTCGACAACATTCTCGTTTCCGTCAACGACGTTTCACAGCGCGTGATGCTTGCGCACGAGCTGAAAGAGTCGCAGGAGAAAGCGCAGGTGCAGCTCGATACGCTCCTCGGAGTGCTGCATGTGGACCCGGCACAGCTTGCCTCGTTCCTCGACGATTCGGACACAGGCATGCGCATGATCAACTCAATCCTCAAGGAGCCGGCGCGCGAGGAATCGGCGTTTCGCAAGAAACTCGACAGCATTTTCCGTCAGGTCCACGCGGTCAAGGGCGAGGCCTCGGCGCTTGGACTCGCATCCGTCGAGTCGCGCGCGCATCAGTTCGAAGACGCGCTGAAGGAGTTGAAGGACCGCAAGACGCTTGGGGGCAACGACTTCCTGCCGCTCGTGGTCAAACTCGACGACCTCTTCACACACCTGGCGTCCGTCCGCGACCTCGTTACACGGCTTGCCAAGCTCAACGTCGGCAGCAACCGCGAAGCGCCAACCACCGCTACTCAGGTTATTGCGCGCCGGCACACAGTCGACGAGCTCGTGGGTGGCAAGGTGCAGGAGCACGCGGCACCGGAGCGAGCGCCGCAGGTGCCGGTACCCGCTGCGGGTCTTGGCTCCACGCTTGAACAGCTAGTGCAGCGCATTGCAACGGACGAAAAGAAACGCGCGAACGTCGAATGCGCCGGGCTCGACAGCATTCCGAGTTCCTACCGCAAAGTCGTTAAGGATGTGGCCATTCAGATTGTTCGCAACGCGGTCGTGCACGGCATCGAGACGCCGGATATGCGCCAGGCCGCCGGCAAATCCGAAGCGGGCAACGTGATGGTGCAATTCCTGACCGCGCCTGGCGAGGGCTTCAAACTCGTGATCGAGGACGACGGTCAGGGCATTTCCTCCACCCGTATCAAGGAGGCCGCATTACAGAAGGGCATCATCACCGAGGCGGCGGCAGCGAAGATGGAGGCGAAGCACATGTTTCGACTGCTCTTCCATCCGGGCTTTTCCACACGCGATACCGTGACGCACGATGCTGGCCGCGGCATCGGCATGAGTCTCGTCGCGGAACTTATCCGCGAGTTGAACGGCAAGATCGCTGTCGCGACCGGTGAGGGCAAATACACGCGCTTCAGCATCCTGCTGCCGCCGGTCGATCGCAGTCAGGAAGTGGCTGCCTAACGACCCTCGAAGGAGTCTTGATTTTATGTCGAAGTCGAATGGCGGCCCGCAGGCGGGTGCGGAGCAGATCCTGCGCATGATGATCGTGGATGACTCGAACATCATCCGGCGACGCATCGAGCGCTCGCAGCAGAACGTGCGCCTGCAGGTCGTCGGTTCGGCAGCGAATGGTCGCGAAGCCGTCGAGCTCTTTCAGAAGACCGATCCCGATGTTGTCACGATGGATCTGACGATGCCCGAGATGGACGGCATTCAATGTGTCGAGCGCCTGGTGGCGCTCAAGCCGGAAATCATGATTCTCGTTGTCTCTGCGCTTGCCGATAAGGCGACCGCGGTGGAGGCGATTGAAAAGGGCGCGAACGGTTTTCTGTGCAAACCGTTCTCGGATCGGCAGTTGAACGAAGCACTCGCGGAGCTGCTCAAGGAGCGATGAGCATGACTACCGCTGCCGAAATTCGCACGTTCGTTGAAGGCACTACCAACTACTTCGAAATATCCGCGCGTCAGCCGGCCTCCGTCGGCTCGCCATATCTCGTGACCGAGGGCGCGCCCGGCGTGCATGAGTACACCGGAATCATCGGCATCTCCGGCGCGCGTAAGGGCATGGTGTATTTTACGGCTCCGCGCGCCATGCTCACGGTGTTGCTGATGCGCATGAACGAGACCGACACGAGCGATGACAACATCAAGGATCTTGTCGGCGAGGTCGCCAATACGATCTCAGGTAACGCCCGCAAGGACTTCGGCAAGGAATTCGTGATTTCAACCCCAATGGTTGTCGCGCACGACCCGAAGCTCGTCAATCCGCCCACTCACGTGCGTCCGTTCGTCATTCCGATCAACTGGCGCACCCACTCCGCGAAACTCGTCGTCTGCCTCGAGTGATTGCGCTGGACCCATCGCAAGCCTCGGCGTAAAACTATCTTCCGCCCGATCGGCCTCACGCTCGAGGCCATTGCTGGCTGCCCGCCAATGCTTGAGCGGGCGGGAGGTCGTCCATGGTTACGGTCCGGCATCTTCTCGCTTGCAAGGAGAAGGCCTTGTGGAGTGTCGAACCCGACGATCCAGTGCTCGAAGTCATTCAGCTCATGGCGGATCACCACATCGGTGCTCTACCGGTGATGCGCGGTGGAGAATTGCTCGGCATCGTTTCCGAGCGCGACTACGCGCGCAAGGTGGCGCTGCTTGGCCGCTCGGCGACGGAGACCCCGGTGTGGCAGATCATGAGCGCGCCGGTGATCACAGTGACGGGCGACATGTCGCTCAATGACTGCATGCAGCTCGTGACCGAGAACCGCGTCCGGCACTTGCCGGTGGTCGAAGACGGGCGCGTCACCGGCATGATCTCGATCGGTGACCTGGTGAAGGCCGTGATCGACGAACAGCAGCACCAGATCGAGGATCTCGAGCGCTACATTCGCAGCGGTTGAGCGGAGCGCAGGACGATGCCGTCGGCCCTAGTCGTCGGCGATATTCGCGGTCGGAAAGAGCTCGGCGGTAAATCCGAATTTGGTGAGATCTCGGATACGCGTCGGATAGAGGACGCCGTTGAGGTGGTCTACCTCATGCTGCACAACACGCGCGTGGAACCCAGTGACCGTTCGATCGATTTCCTGGCCGTGTTCGTCAAAGCCACGATATCGCAGGTGCCGATAGCGCGGCACCAGACCACGCATGCCAGGCACCGAGAGACATCCCTCCCAGTCGTCTTCCATCTCCTGTGGCGCGATAGGTTGGAGCTCGGGATTGATCAGCACAGTTTCGGGTACTTCCTCGGCGTCCGGATACCTGGGATTGCGGCCGACGCCGAAGATCACGACACGCTGCAGGACTCCGATTTGAGGCGCTGCGAGACCGGCACCGTTCAATGCCGTCATGGTGTCGCGCATGTCTTTCAGGAGTGCATCCAGGTCGGTCGTGGAGAATGTCCTGATGGGCGCTGAGCGCTCGAGCAACCTTGGATCGCCCATTCGCAGAACCTGTCGGATAGCCATGGTCGTGCAGTTTGAGAAAACTTCGCGCGAAGTCAATTCTCGCCCTTAGACTGGCGCAAGGGAGGACATAACAATGACAACAGCGTTCTGGTGCGTTCTCGCCGCGGGCCTGCTGCCTTACGCCGCGACCCTCGTCGCGAAGGGCGGTGCCAAAGATTTCAACAACGCCGATCCGCGCGCCTGGCTTCAGCGTCAGCAAGGATTTCGCCATCGAGCGAACGCGGCGCAGCTCAACTCTTTTGAAGCCTTCCCATTTTTCGCCGCCGCAATCCTCATCGCGGCGTATCTGCACGCTCCGCAGACACGGATCGACATGCTCGCGCTCGGCTTTATCGCGGCGCGTGTGGCATACCTCATTTTCTATCTGGCAAATATTTCGATATTGAGGTCGCTAGCCTGGCTGGCCGGCGTGGTCTGTGTCGTTACCATTTTTCTTATAGCCGCCTGACTACAGCGTGGGGATGTGCGGCCCAAGGCCAACGAGTCCAAACGCGATTATGCCGATGCCGCTGGCGGCGTTAAGTGCTCGCAGGACCGACGGATTTGTCAGTCGACGGCCGAACTGAGCGCCGGTCAGAGCAAGGAAAAGCTGCACGACAATGCTGCCAAGGAACACGGCCAACGCCAGCACGACGGCTCGCAGGGTTGAACCGGCCAGCGGCAGCTGGCCAGCAAACCCGGCAAACGCGACGATGGTCAATGGATTGAGCATCGTCAGCACATAGGTCGTCGCAAATTCGTCGCCTGTGCCAGTCGATTCGACCGCGCGTATGCCACCTTGCGCGCGACCAGCAGGTCACCCGCGATAAAGGCGATCACCGCATAGCTGAGGTCCGCGAGGCCGGCGCCAAACGCGCTCCGGGCCGCGCTCGCGAAGCCGCGTCGGACACCGTAGTTAACGATGAGAAGCGCTATTGGACCTACGGCAAGTGCAATCGTGAATCCGAACAGCAGGCACTTGAGCATCGAAGCGACGGGCAAAGGCACCTCCCGTCGCCGATTTTCGCATAGCGCCAAAAAACGAGGCCCCCGCAACGTCGCCTGGCGACCTCTGCGGGGGCCCGTTAGCAAAAAAAAAGCTAAGTCGATTACTTCGCCTTGACGCAGTCAGCAACGAACTTCTTGCTGTCCGGGCCCTTCAGTCCCTTTGCCTTGGCCTGCTTTTCGCAGTCGGCAGTTTTCGCATCGGGCTTCGCGGCAGCGGCAGGCTGTGCGGCAGGGGCAGCGGCAGGGGCGGCCGGCGTTGTGGCCGGGGTGGTGCCGCCAAAGGCAAAAGCGGACAAGCCAAAGGCCACGAGCGTGGCAAGGATCGTGTTACGCATCTTCAGATCTCCTATGGAATATCGAATGGGCATCGATTGACTCTCGACCGACAAACAGCCGCTCCTTAAGCGGACTGGCGACACTTTAAGGAGGGTGACCTTGCGCAGTAGTGACGGCCACATGACGCTTGGTTAATGTCTGCCGGAGAGGCCGAGAATCCGTCTATCTAATTGATTATAAAAGAGTTGAATTGGCGCTTGGGTGAGCCGATGACCCACGTGATCGCTATGCCGCGTTGACAGTGGCGTCTTGTCTCACGCCTGTAGGGAGATATGCCATGTCATCACTGATACTGCGCTCATTTGCAGTCCGTCCGTCCGTGCTGCTGGTCGCCGCCTTACATTTCGCGTTCGTCTTCGGACTGTTGACCGCGCTCAATCGCGGTTTACCGACGCCGTCTGACGACGTCATGACTCTTGTCGACACGCCTCCATTGCCTCAACCGAAACCACGAACGGCTCCGGTGGACCGGGTAACACTGCCGCACGATACAGCGCCACGGGTACCGCTTCCCCCAATTCCACTCGACGGCGAAGTCACCTATACGCCCGTCACCGACACGATCGACAATCTCGGCCACGGCACAACGGAGCCAACGCCGCCCACTTGGGTGCGTGCGGACATTCGCGACCGCACGGAAATCGAGTATCCGCGTGCGTCGAAAATCCTAGACGAACAAGGTGTCGTCATGCTGAGCGTACGGATCGGCATCGATGGATGGCCGCTGGAAATCATCATTGGTGCCAGCAGTGGTCATAGCCGACTGGACCAGGCCGCCCGCGACGCCGTTGCTCACTGGAGATTCCGCCCGGTGACGCGCGACGGCGTTCCCATCGAGGCCTGGACGAAACTGCCGATCGCGTTTCGCCTGCAAGACTGAAGTGCCTGTCTCCGGGCGCGGGCATCTACCCCGCGTCCGGAAACATTGCGGCTGAGGCGCCTCTCGGGAGAGCATGCGTGCGGCTCTTGCAGCCGGAGACGCTGCCGCATGGCATTCGAACAGTCGTCGTTCGATCAGGACTACTACCGCCGCTACTATGGGGATCCGCGCACGCGCGTCACAAGCGGTCCTGAAATGAAACGGCGCGCAGCATTGATTGCCGCCGTATTGAAACATTTCGAACTGCCAATCCGTTCGGTGCTCGACGTCGGTTGCGGCAAGGGTCTCTTGCGCCGGCCGTTGCTCACCGAATTTCCACGAGCCCGTTATACGGGCCTCGAAGTCAGCCGTTATCTTTGCCACCGTCACGGCTGGACACGGGCATCGATTGTCGATTTCGAGAGTGGTGAGCCATTCGATCTCACCATCTGTTACGACGTCCTTCAGTACATCAAAGCGCGCGCAGCGACGCGCGCGCTCAACCGACTGGCAGCCGTGACGCGCATGGTTTTGTATTTCAGTGCGCTCACGTCTGAGGACTGGCGGGACAATTGCGATCGCACACGCACGGATCGCGATGTGTGCATGCGCAGTGGCGAATGGTATCGGAGCCGGCTACAGGAGCACTTCACACCGATCGGACTTGGCCTGTGGTTGAAGCGCGGCTACGAGCTCGTGCGCTGGGAGCTGGAAAAGCCGTGCGCGCCCGCGTCGCCAATTGGCGACGATCGCCGCTCGCGGCGCGCCCGCATACAATAGCGGTCCAATTGGCGGCTCTTGCGAGCCGATGAGGAGATTTGGATGCTTAAACTCTTTGCCCGCCTGGCATTTCTCGGCATGACGGTATTGCCTCTGCTGGCTCACGCAACCGCGCCGAAAGAACAGCAACCGCCCAAGACCTATCATGAGGATGAGGTGGTAAAGGACGCGGAGCAGTTCTTCGGTTCCGGGGCAAAGGGTCTCGGCGATGTGATCGCCAAGGCATTCAAGGACCAAGGCGAACCAATGGCGATCATCAAGGGCGAAGAGGCGGGCGGCGCCGTGGGCGTCGGCCTGCGCTATGGCCATGGCCAACTTGTCTACAAGGGTGCTGGCTCCGGTATGCGTGTCTACTGGCAGGGGCCGTCCATCGGCTTTGACATTGGTGCTAATGCTGTAAAGGTTTACGCGCTGGTCTATAACCTGCCAAGCACCGATACGCTCTTTCAACGCTTTCCCGGCGTCGAAGGAAGTCTCTACTTCGTCGGTGGCGTCGGCGTGAACTACGTACAGAGCGACAAGACGGTGATCGCGCCGGTTCGCTTTGGCGTGGGTTGGCGACAGGGCATTGGCGTCGGCTACATGCACTTCTCACGCAAGAAGCGTTACAACCCATTCTGACGGCCATTCGCGTGAAGCTCCGTTCCGGCAGCTGCTTCTGCGGGAGCGTGCGCTATCGCGTGGCGGGGCGCCCGCTGACTGTCTGCCAATGCCATTGCGCAATGTGCCAGCGGGCGGTGGGTGCGCCGGCTGTTACCTGGGCAACGTTTGATCGCGAGGAATTCACGAGCACCGGTCCGGCGCTCACGTGGTTTCAGTCTTCAGTCGAGGCGCGGCGCGGGTTCTGCGGACGTTGCGGAACGTCTCTGTTCTTCGAGTCGGATCGCTTTCCAGGTCTTATCGATGTGTCCGTGGTGACGCTCGAAGATGCCGCACAACTTGCCCCAACGATGCACATCTACGTGAGTAGTCGCCAGCCCTGGATGCGGGCTGGCGACGGTCTACCCTGTCACGTGGAGGATACGAATTCGCCCCTCAGCGAGTAGCGTCTGGCAAAGGCTACTTGCAGCCCACGTTCTCGACGATTTCAACTGCGTGCGGCATGCCCACGGCAACCTCTCGAGTGCAGTCCATGTTGCCAGAATCGAAACCGACGGTCAGATTCCAGGTGCCAGGAGATACCGGGCGCGTCTTCTTGGTGTTCGAACATACCCAGCTGCCATCCGCGGCCTGTTTTGGTTTGCCTTCCATCGCGATGTCTTCGATGAACTGCTTCCCCTCGAGGAAGCTGCCTGGCGGAACGTCGGCGACTTTCATGGGCTCGAAGCGGACCTTGATTGGATCTTCAGGACACGCCGTCTCGGTGGCAGAAGCAGTGACGGTGATCATGAAGTTCGACGCCGGCACTGCCTTTGCGGCGGAGCCGCCGTCGCACGCGGCAAGCGAAAACAGTGAGAGCACCGCAGTGCTCGCAATCATCGCGCGCATCGGGCCGGTCCAAAGCTGAAGATGCATGAGAAATCCCCTTCGTTCTTGTTCAGTCGAGGACATTCTAGAGGTAATCTCGTAAGTTACAACGACTCGGTTGCCGGGCCAGTCCGGCCAGTCGGGCTATATCAAGGCCTTGCATCGCAGCGCGAAGGAACCATTAGGATGCGATCCGCCCTGCCGCCCTCCAAGTCCGCGAAGAATGAACTGTATGCGTTTCGCTAAGGGTCCCTGCATCGCTGTCTTCTTCGCTGCGGCGCTTGGATCCGCGATGCTCGTAGAAGCCAGCCCGATCGATATTGGCAAAGTGCGCATTGAGCTGCCGGTCCCCTTGGGCAGTGTCGAAATTGCCGGGCAGTTGCCAGTCTTTCGCAAGATCGTTGAATCGGTCGTTCCCGAAGGCAACACGCTGATTGGACTGTACGCACCCGAAGCGGACGTGAAAAAGGCGGCACAGGGCGGAGTTGACCTCCCTCACTACATGATGGCGCAGAGTACGCGCGCCGCGGAAAATCTAGACGTGAGCGCTGCCGACTTCGAGAGCCTCGCCGAGCTGAGCAAGGCGCAGCTGCCGTCGCTCAAGGATGTCATCGATGGCGCTGCGAAGGATGCCATCAAGAAGGCGACCGATACCCTCAGCGCTGAAACCAGGACCGACATGGATACGCAGCTCGGGGAAACGAAGATTCTTGGCGTATACGCCGAGGAGAAGGATTGGCTGGGGCTCTCATTAACGATGCGTGTGCAGGCCGCGGGCGCGGACGAGACAGGAAATCCACGCACGCTGGTTTGCGCGGCGAATACGGTACGCGTTCGTAACCGACTCCTTTATCTATTTGTCTACGCTCAGTACGCCAGCGATGCCGACAAGGTGTGGACTGAAAGGGTTTCGCGTGACTGGATCAACGCTACATGGAGAGCGAATCCCGCAAGCGCCGCGTCTGCCGCCAAGACAAACTGATCACCCACGCAATCACTAGCCGGCCTTCGGCGATTTCTGCCGCGCGCGTGACGGAGCGGCAGGTGTTCGCGGCAATCCGGTGTGCTGCGTCCTGAACGGCCGCGTGCCTGCGGCCCGACGCATTCCTTCTCCCGCCGGGCCCGCGCCTCGCGGTTGATACGATGGGATCAGCTGATCCTTGCCGCTACCGATAAGGTCGGCACGACCCATGCGGCGCAACGCCTCGCGCAGCATTGGCCAATTCGCTGCGTCGTGATAGCGCAGAAACGCCTTATGCAGCCGACGTACTTTCAATCCGCGTGGTATGTGCACCGATTCGCTCGTGCGGGATACGCGTTTCAGCGGATTCTTGCCCGTGTAGTACATCGCCGTAGCCGTCGCCATGGGCGCAGGCAGAAAGGCCTGTACCTGATCGGCGCGATAGCCATTGCGCTTCAACCACAGAGCGAGTTCCAGCATGTCCTTGTCCGTCGTGCCCGGATGCGCTGCTATGAAATAAGGTATCAGGTACTGCTCTTTGCCGGCCTGCTTCGAGTACTTGTCGAAGAGTTCGCGGAATTTGTAGTAAGTGCCGACGCCCGGCTTCATCATTTTCGAGAGTGGCCCTTCGCCGATCGCTTCGGGCGCGATCTTGAGGTACCCGCCCGTGTGATGCTGAGCGAGCTCTTTGACGTATTCGGGTGATTCAATCGCCAGGTCATAACGTACGCCCGATGCGATCAGCACCTTGCGAATGCCAGGCAGCTCCCGCGCCTTGCGATAGAGCCGAATGAGCGGTGTGTGATCCGTGTTGAGGTTGGGACAGACCTCCGGGTAAACACAGGATGGCAGCCGGCACGCCGATTCGATTTCACGGCTCTTGCATGCGATGCGATACATGTTCGCGGTCGGGCCGCCGAGATCGGAGATCACCCCGGTGAATCCCGGCACGCTGTCGCGAATGGTTTCGATCTCGCGCAGCACCGACTCCTCGGAGCGGTTTTGAATTATTCGGCCTTCGTGTTCCGTGATCGAGCAGAAGGTGCAACCGCCGAAGCAGCCGCGCTGGATCGAGATCGAAAAGCGAATCATCTCGTAGGCGGGAATCTTGGCCTTGCCGTAGCTCGGATGCGGAATGCGCCGGTACGGCAGTTCGTAAATTCCATCCATCTCACGCGCGGTGAGCGGAATCGGCGGCGGATTCAGCCACAGATCGAACGTGCCATGCCGTTGCACCAGGGCGCGAGCGTTTCCCGGGTTTGATTCCAGGTGCAGGATGCGTGACGCGTGCGCGTACAGCACAGGATCGGCGGCAACCTGCTCGAAGGACGGCATGCGGATGACGCTGCGCTCACGATCGGCATTCGGTACTCGTCTCACAAAGCGCACGACGTGTTCGTTCGCGGCGCTGGCCGGAGGGGCAGACATCGCGTCTGGCGCGCGCTGATTCGCGGCGCCGGGTTCAATGGCATATGGATCGATCGGCGGATTCAAGGAGCCAGGCGTGTCGAGATGCGTCGAGTCAATTTCAATCCAGTCGGTTGGGATCGACTTGCGCAGAAAAGCCGTTCCGCGCACATCGGCGATTGCATCGACGCGATCGCCACTTGCCAGGCGATGGGCGATCTCCGCGATCTGCCGCTCGCCATTGCCATAGACAAGAAGGTCGGCTTTCGCGTCTAGCAGGATCGATCGGCGGACTCGTTCCGACCAATAGTCGAAATGCGCGATTCGCCTGAGACTCGCTTCGATGCCCCCGATGACGATCGGTACGTCGTTGAACGCTTCACGGACGCGCTGCGCGTAAACGATCACCGCGCGGTCCGGACGCTGGCCACCGCGACCGCCCGGCGTGTAGGCGTCGTCGCTTCGCAAGCGTCGATCCGATGTGTATCGATTCACCATGGAATCCATATTGCCGGCCGTGACGCCAAACATGAGGTTGGGCCGCCCGAGCGCCGCGAACGGCGCGGCACTCTGCCAGCCGGGTTGCGCAATCATGCCGACGCGAAATCCCTGGGCCTCGAGAAACCGACCTACGATCGCCATCCCGAAGCTGGGATGATCAACATAGGCGTCACCGGTCACGAGAATGATGTCGCAGCTGTCCCAGCCAAGCTCGTCCATTTCCGCCCGGGTCGTGGGAAGAAACGGAGCAGTACCAAAGCGCTTGGCCCAGTACGGCTTGTAGCTGAATAGGTCGCGGGCCGTTTGCATGGCGCGCATTAGAACACCGCCTCAGCCTGGTACAAAACGGGCGCGGAAAGCAGTGGTTTATTGTCGGAGGCTGGGCTTGACGATATATCTGATGATACCGTCCCATGCGTTTGGGGCCTGCCGGTCGATGGGTTGCGTAACGACTGGGCGATGAGCGAACGTCTGCAATGCAAAGTCTGATCCAGTTCTCGTGGAGAGATCATTGGTAAGTTCACCCACTATTGCCATCGCACAACACGTTCTGCTTGTTGGCGCGGTTGTGCTGCTGGCCGGATCTCTGTGTGACATGCTTGCGCGCCGCTTGGGTGTGCCAGACATCGTGCTGTACCTGCTCGCCGGCGTCGTTCTTGGTCCTGCGGTCGGACAGGTCATCGACGTACCAGCGAACTCTGCACTCAGTCAGATCGTCCTGCTTTTTGGCGCGTCCTACATTCTGTTCGACGGAGGCGTGACACTGCGCTTTAGCGTGTTGCGCGAGATTTGGGTGACTGTGCTGTTGCTCGCGACGCTCGGTGTGGCAGTTACAGCCGCAATCGTTGCTGTTGCGGCTCACTACCTGCTGGGGATAGCTCCACTCGTTGCGGCGTTGCTCGGGGCAACGATCGCTTCCACCGATCCGGCTACGCTGATTCCAGTATTCAGGCAGGTCAGGGTGCGCGAGCGCGTGGCACAGACGATGATCAGTGAATCCGCCGCAAATGACGCCGTAGCCACGATCATGACGCTGGCGATACTCTCGATCGCACTCGGGAGCGGCGAATTTTCGCTCGGCCTGTCGCTCTATCGTGTTGGCTATGAAGCGCTCATCGGCATTGCGATCGGCGCCGTTGGGGGCTACATCGCCAGTGTGCTGGTGGCCCACCACCGCCTTGGTTTTTTGCAGGAGTATTTGCCGCTCGTTACATTGATCGTCGTGATCGCCGCCTATCTGCAGGCGGGCACCGCAGGTGCGAGCGGCTTCATGGCCGTGTTCGTCGCGGGCGTTGTCTTCGGTAATCGCGGCAGTTTCGGGTTAGAGCTGTCGGAGACTGATGCCCATCGCCTCGAGGAGTTCGTACTCACGACCGCACTCGTCATGCGCATGTTCGTCTTTGTTCTGCTCGGCACGCAGGTGAATTTCCGGCTCCTCAATCAGTATCTGTGGGCTGCGGCGGGTGTCGTCGCGGTGCTCATGCTCCTTGCACGGCCAGTCACCGTGTTGGTCAGCGCGTTACCGGATCGTCGCGCGCGCTGGAACATGAAGGAACTCATCTTCATGTGCTGGACACGCGAGACCGGCGTCATTCCGGCGGCACTTGCCGGCATGCTGGCAGGCGCGGGTGCACCGGGAGCCGACGTGATCGCTGCCGTCACGTTCATGGCCGTACTGCTCACGATTCTCGTGCAAGCGACCACGACGCGTTGGCTCGCGCGGAAACTCGATCTGCTTGTGGCCTGAGTGCCAGTGCTGTTCAGCAGCCGCCTGACGTGACGGCAATGCCAGGTCCGGCGCCGGGCTGCGCCGGCGGCTGGTACCTGACGCTGCATGCGGCAGGATTATCCGCGTCGGTTTCGGCGAACAGACCGAGGTCCGGATAAAAGACGAAACCCCTGTGATCCCAGATCGCATCGTCGATGCTGTCGGTGGACGGGTAGCCGTTGACCAGCGTGACACGGCGGCCGTCGACGTCCAGCTCACTCGGGTGATTGGCCGTGCGCCAGGTGATGTTGACGAACAGTGCGGCGCTGCGAACGTTCGTCGCGAGCGCCTGGGTCGCAACGACGCGCAACTCACGTTCCGCGCGGCCGATGCGCGGTAACGCCACCGCGGCGAGGATTGCGACAAAGCCGAGGAAGGTGACCCAGGCAAGACTGGCACGCACCGGCAACATCAGATAGATCGGCCGATGTTCGGGCGCGTCGATGATCAGGGGACTTTGCGGGCTCACGGTTCGCTCCCTCTCGTGAGATCCGGGTTATCGGACGGCAGCGCGCGAAGCTTGAGACCTTTTTGCTGTATTAGCGATGATCTGGGCGTCGCCCGGGGCGCGTTGTCAGGCCCTTGCGAATGATCTTGAGAACGTCGCGGCGCTCCTGACCCACCAGCGTCAACCGCGGCGGCCGGACCCACTCAGCGCCGTAACCCGCTTCCTTGACCGCAAGCTTGATGTACTGAACGAACTTGATGTGCGTATCGAGGTGCATGAGCGGCATGAACCATCGATAGAGCTTGCGCGCCGCGTCCCAATCGCCCGCCTGCATGAGATTCCACAGTTTCTGACCTTCCCGTGGGAAAGCAAGATTCAGTCCGGCAATCCAGCCGGTTGCTCCAAGCAACACACTCTCGAGCACAAGGTCGTCGACGCCAGCGAACAGTTGATAGCGCTCGCCTACCGCATTGCGCAGGTCGGTGAAGCGACGCGGATCGCCCGAGGATTCCTTGATTGCGACCAGATTCTTCTCGCGTGCGAGCTCAACGAACATCGTCGGCGTGATATCAACGTGATAGCCGATGGGATTGTTGTAGCAGATGATCGGCAACGCGGTGGCGCGAGCGACCGTGCGAAAGTGGGTCAGCGTTTCGCGCGCATCCGCCTTGTAGATCATCGCGGGTAGCAACAGCAAGCCGTTCGCGCCGAGACTCTCGAGGTCGCGCGCGTAGGCGACCGCTGTCGCTGTACTTGCTTCCGCGACGCCGCTCAGCACTGGAACGCGACCATGGGCGGCCTCGAGGGCCGCCCGCATGACTCGTCGCTTTTCCGACCGGTCCAGGGTCGTGTTCTCACCCAGCGACCCGAGCATGACGAGACCGGTGCTGCCGCTCTTGATGAGTACCTCGATATGACGTTGCGTCGCTTCGAGGTCAAGCGTCAGATTTTTGTGAAACTGCGTAGTGACGGCGGGGAAGACGCCGCGCCATTGAATTGTCATGCTATCGCTCCAAAGTTGACTGAGCAGCGCGTTCTGCAAGAGGACATGTTACCGGTGCAGCGAAGCCAGTTAAACTCGGTTCCCGGATGGCTGGCCGAACACCAGTCCAGAGTTATCAGACTGAGGTAGCTTCGAATGCGACAAGCGATATATGGAGTGCTGTGCTCGGCACTATTGATTTCGGTAGTGATCGCCGCCAGCCCAACCGAGGACTACGCGCTGCTCACCGCGCACGTGGACACGTCCACAGTGCGGCAGCGATCGTCGACGGGTCGCGTGCTCGACTTCGTGGACGTCCTTGGCCGCAAGAACCGCTGTGTTTACGACGAAATCGGTAATGTTCAGGAAATTCACTATTCGACCGAGAAAGGCGATTTCACGACGCGCTTCATCTACACGAAGCTCGGCCAGCTTACGACCATTGTTCTTGCCGACCATACCGCAGTTGTTTTTCGTGCCAGCAAGATGCAGCCCGCTGCCGGCAAGCCGTCGCTCGCGGAAAACTACGCGGTAGCGTTGCGGCACTGGCTTGCGCAGAAGAATCTTGGCCACTGAACCGATGCGGTGGCTCAAAGTGCCTTTGGTTGGCAGGTCTGTTGTGGGCCTAGCCGCAGTCATTTCGATTGCAGCCTGCTCGCGCGCGCCGCAATCGGAGGCCGTGGTGATGGCAACCGCGGCGCCGCCGTCTTTGCCGTCGTATGCGCTCTCGGCCCCGGCTCCGGCGCCGGTCTTGTTCGCTCCGCATGTTATTTCCACCGGTGACTTCGAATCGCATACGGCATTCATGCCGGACGGCAATACCTTGTACTTCGTCAAGAGCGATCCGGAATTCACGCGCTGGACGATCTATCAGTCGCAATTCGTGCAGCAGCATTGGACGCCGCCGCTGGTAGCTCCTTTCAGTGGACGCTATCGCGATTCTGACCCTTTCATCACGACTGATGGCCGGCACTTCTATTTCATATCCGATCGACCGGTCAATGGCGCAGCCAAGGCCGACCTGGATATCTGGCGGATGGATCTCACGCCAAACGGCTGGGGTGATCCGCAGAATCTGGGTGAGCCGGTCAATTCCCCGCAGAGCGAGTGGCACCCGACGCTCACCTCGACTGGCGTGCTCTACTTCGGCTCGGCTCGACCCGGTGGCCTTGGCCTAACGGATCTATACCGCGCAACGCAATCGAACGGCGCGTGGCAGGTGGAAAATCTCGGCGCGCCAATCAACAGCTCAGCTGATGAATATGAGCCCTTCATCGCGCCTGACGAGAGCTACCTGATCTTTATGGCCTACCGACCGGATTCGCTCGGTGCCAGCGACCTCTATATTAGTTGGCACGGCGGTGGTACTTGGAGCGCCGCTGTCAATTTGGGGGCACCGATCAACTCGCCCGCGCTTGAGCTTGCGCCCGGAATTTCACCTGACGGACGTTACTTCTTCTTCTCGAGCGCGCGCGGCGTCGGTGCAGAGACGCAACCGCGGGCTCCACACTTCGGGAACGGCCTTGGGGACATCTATCAAATGGATTTGTCCGCCGTATTGAAGGCGTTTCCGCCTGCGGCTGCGCCGAGTGATCCCGCCAAAAAATAGACGAACGGTCGTAATCGTTCCGACCTGTTCACGCCGGAAGTTCGATGCGCTGCCACGCACGCGATCGCCAGCGCAAAAACAGGGCGCTGCCTAGCAACACCACATATATGAGAAGCGCCAGCCAGCCGCCGATCGAGCCCCAGCCAAGCTGTGGCAAGCCAGGTACCCAGGCCCGGCTTGCGTCGAAGATCATGGTGTGCGCGAGCGGGACGAAGATCAGCCACGAGAGCATGACGACCAGCGCGGCTGGCACCGCCGATTCGCCGGCTCCGCGCAATGCGAAGCCGCTGCCGAGATTCAGGCCGTCGAACAATTGATAACCCGCAGCGATCCACAGGATCGTACCGCCGAGTTTGAGCACCTGCTGCGCCATCGGATCTTGCGCCTTAACAAATAGTGGCAGGATCCACGGCCCGAGCAACGCAAGCGCGAGCCCGATGAGTCCCATGTAACCGGCCGCCAGCTTGATCGCGCTGTTGCCCACGCGAAGTGCCCAGTCACGATTGCCCGCGCCGATCGACTGGCCGACGAGTGTCGTAGCGGCGATCGCGATGCCGACGCCAGGCAGGTACGCCGCTGACGTAAGCATCATGACGATCTGCGTGATGGCGCCATCGGCA